>JAZUFN010000273.1:0-2486 GCA_045640725.1 Lachnospiraceae bacterium | reverse complement strand
CCACAGAAAAGAAACAATTGAACGAATCTTTGGAACGGCAAAAGAAAACCACGGATTCAGATATACGCAGATGTACGGTAAAGCCCGCATGGAAATGAAAGCAGGGCTTACATTTGCGTGTATGAACTTAAAGAAACTTGGGATGATGCTTGAAATGAGAGAACGAAGGATGGTAATGGCGTAAGCCATTAGCACTATTTTTCTTATAAACACTATTTTTTTTGCTGATAAAAAAACTTGAGGACGTGAAAAGAGGGTTTGTGGCCGTCAGGTCACAAACCCTCTTTGTCTACGCTCTGAAAGCACGACCTGCGTCGTGCTTTTTTATATGGGAAAACCCTTATTTTCTTAGTTTAACTTAGACTTTGCTGTCTCAACAAGTGCTGCAAAACCTTCAGCATCATTTACTGCAAGATCAGCCAGAATCTTTCTGTTGATAGTAACATCAGCCAGCTTAAGACCATACATAAGCTTGGAGTAAGAAAGACCATTAAGTCTTGCTGCTGCATTGATACGTGCAATCCAAAGTGTTCTGTACTGTCTCTTCTTCTGCTTTCTACCTGCAAAAGCTGATGTAAGAGCTCTCATAACAGACTGCTTTGCAACTCTGTACTGCTTGCTGCGTGCGCCTCTGTAACCCTTCGCCAGCTTTAATACTCTATTGTGCTTCTTCTTAGCGTTCATGCCGCCTTTAATTCTTGCCATGATTTAATCCTCCATTACAAAATTCAGTGAATTCTTTTCCAAACAATTAAGCGTAAGGAAGCATCTTTCTTGCTGCCTTAAGGTTAGCTGAGTCAACCTCACCCGGCTTACGAAGATTTCTCTTTGTCTTACGATCCTTCTTTGTAAGAATGTGCTGCTTACCAGCCTTCTGTCTCTTAAGCTTTCCTGTACCTGTCATGGAAAATCTCTTGTTTGCTGCTCTGTTTGTTTTTAACTTTGCCTTTGCCATGTCATTTCCTCCTAAATGTTATCTTGCCGACAGTATAACTCCTGTACGGCGAGGACTGTAATAAGCTTCTATGGGGAAGCCTGTCCAATTTTAAAAGTCTGTCCAAGCCAAATTACTGGCCGGATTTTTTGCAAAGAAACATAATCATGCTTCTGCCTTCCATCTTTGCAGGCTTTTCAACCTGGGCTACATCCTTTACCTTCTCATAGAAACCATCAAGAATCTCCTTACCGGATGCTGTATGAGCCATCTCTCTACCATGGAATCTAACTGCGACTTTAACTCTGTCGCCCTTGGAAAGGAACTTTGCAGCCTGTCCTGCTTTTGTGTTTAAATCATTCTCATCGATGTTGGGAGAGAGACGGATTTCCTTTACTTCGGTAACCTTCTGCTTCTTCTTCGCATCTTTTTCTCTTCTGGTCTGCTCATAGCGATACTTACCAAAATCCATCGCTTTACAAACCGGTGGCTTTGCTGTGGGTGCAATCTTAATGAGATCAACATCATGCTCTCTCGCATAGTCAAGGGCTTCCTTTGATGTCATAACACCAAGCTGTTCATTGTTTTCTCCGATAAGGCGAACTTCCTTATCTCTGATCTGCTCATTGATCTGAACCTGTAAATCGCTAATTGCTTTGTCCTCCTAAAAGTGATTCAAACAAACAAAAAAGATAGTCGAGGCATGACTATCCGATCGAAATACCCTACCCAAATATAACCGGTAAAGTAATAAGTATAAACCTCTTTGCTGCCAACAGGCGCTTGAGGCGAGAGCGGATACTCTGCTTCTTAACGTGAAACACACGTGCTTTGATAGAATATCACAGAACACCCGCTCTTGTCAATAGTTTTCTTTATTTTTTCGGCAATTACCCTACTGCTGTGTAATAGGAGCTCTTTCTCTGCCCAGGTAGAAAAGAGCTACGCAGCCAGGACCGGTATGTGCACCGATAGTAGGACAAATATAATTAATTACAAACTTCTGTATACCATATCTTTCCTTGACCATCTTTGCCACATACTCAGCATCATCCAGACAGTCAGCATGACCGATAAAGCATACTTCATTCTTGAATTCATCGGTAAGATGGGTGCCCATATTATCTACCAGAGCCTTAAGGGAAGCCTTACGTCCGCGCACCTTGGACCCATTGATAAGATGGCCTTCGTTGTCCACATACATAACCGGCTTAATATTGATAATGGTACCAATAGCAGCTGTTGTTTTGGATATACGACCGCCTCTGGCCAGGTACTTAAGATCTTCTACAGTAAATTCATGACAAACATTCAGCTTAAGCTTTTCCAAATATTCTGCATTTTCCTCAATAGTAGCCCCCTCTTCCTTCTTCAGTACACCATAGTATACGAAAAGGCCCTGACCGGGTGCTGCACAGAGGGAATCGATAACAATAATTTTTCTATCGGGGTACTCATCAGCCAACTCTTCAGCTGTCAGCTTCGCTACATTATAGCTGGCTGAAAGACCTGATGAAAAGCCGATATGAAGGATATCCTTACCTTCCTTCAG
>JAZUFN010000272.1:0-5822 GCA_045640725.1 Lachnospiraceae bacterium | reverse complement strand
AAAGAGTACGACCTGAAGACTGACAGGTCAGGTTGCAGGCTCTCGCCATTCTGGTAAGTGAATCCACCAGAATCACTACATCTTCTCCATATTCCACCAGACGCTTGGCATGTTCCAACACCATATTGGATACTCTCTGATGCTTGATAGGCTCCTCATCAAAAGTAGAATAAATAACTTCCACCTTTTCACCCTTTATGGAATCCTTCATATCCGTAACCTCTTCAGGTCTCTCATCAATAAGAAGGATTATAAGATTCACATCAGGGTGATTTTTGGTAATAGACTTAGCCACCTGCTTAAGAAGTGTGGTCTTACCTGACTTTGGCTGAGATACAATCATACCTCGCTGTCCTTTTCCTACAGGCGCTATCAGATCCACCATCCTCATGGCAACGGAGCTTTCAGGATTTTCCAGATGAAGTCTGCGATTGGGGAAAACAGGCGTCAGATTCTCAAATTTTTTACGTCTCTGAGTCTCCTCCACAGAATGACCGTTTACTGTCTTAATATATAACAATGCCGCGAATTTCTCTGTAGGCAGCTGAACCTTGGTATTACCTTTTATAACATCGCCGGTACGAAGCCCATACTTTCTAAGCTGGTAGGAAGATACATATACATCGGCATTGCCCGGCATGAAATTATCGCAACGGATAAATCCATATCCCTCATCCAGCACCTCCAAGATGCCCACCTTTTCCATGCCCGAATCCAGCGACATATCAATATCATCCTGACGGCGCTGAGGCTGCTGAGGCTGGGGCGCCTGCTGAGGCTGCGTTGCCTGTGGCTGTGGTCTCATCTGGGGCTGCTGTGCCTGTGGCTGTGGTCTCACCTGAGGCTGCTGTGGTCTCACTTGAGGACGTTGCAGCTTTTCCATAGACCTTTCTACAGGCTTCTCTACCGTTTTCTCTACCGGCTTCTCTACCGACTTTTCAGCTGATTTCTCTACCGGCTTCTCTGCTGATTTCTCTACCGTTTTCTCTACTGGCTTCTCGCTTTTCTTTTCCGTTTTTTTCTTTGCTGTATCTTCCTGCTTCTTCACAGTAGCAAAAAGCAATTCTATCAGCTCGTCTTTCTTAAGAGTCGACACGCCCTTAATACCTTTTTCCTTGGCCAGGGCTTTCAATTCAGTTACGGATAGTGTTGAATAGTCCATAGAATCCTCTCAATAATAAATTAAATTGTTCTCATTCACTTGGGGGTAAATTTCGAAAAAAATGATATAGACAAATATAGGCATAATATACACCAAAAACCCATAATAGTAAACAAAAATCGTGCACAGTCAAATTCAGAGGCAGGTAAAACACTTCAGAGCAGATGGCTTTCGCCATCTGCTCTGAAGTATCAATCGGGGTCATTTATTCAGTTTTTCAAGAATGGTCTTCAGTACCTTTCTCCGCAGGAGCTCATATCTGACCTCTCCGTCAGCGTCTCCTGTAAGAAATGTACTCACTTCCAGTTCTGCCCGCAGGAGCTCATACTCCCGGTCAGAAACAGTGACATCGTACTGCTTGGCAAGAGCATGTATAACCATCCTGTTCTTTACTTCTGCCTTGGCGTACCCTTCCGAGTAGAACCTAAGTGCCTCTTTGGTATCCAGATGAAAGAGGAAATAAAGCATCTCCTCGAACGAAGCCTCGTTGCCCCTCTCTCTGTAGTCAAGGAGCCTGTCCTCTACCAGCTTGGTATAAAAGGCTTCAATATTGTCAGCCATCTTTTGTACATCAGCATCAGGCAGATATGATACCTCCGAGTGCTCATTGATGTAAAGATAAAGCTCATCCAGTTGCCGGGACTCTTCTGCAGACTGTGAATAAAAGCCTGACAGATCCCCAACAGTCACCTGGGGCTCTGTCTTGGCGGCAGGGCCGCACCCTGAAATCAACACCCCCGCTGCCAGTATAAAAATCAAAATCCGTTTAAAGGACGAAGAGAAACTGCTCATACTATATCTTTTCAAATCGTTCCACATCTACCACGAAGATGGTGGCTCCACCTACATCAACCATTACAGGATAAGGTGTAATGCCCTGAGCTGCACCGGAAGTGCTGGAAACATTGGCTGTGATACGCTGTCTGGGTCCGCATTCCTTTTTAACAATCTCCACAAGGCGCTCTACTCTTTCCTCCTGAGTACCAACAATCATGGTGGTATTACCTGCTCGGAGGAAGCCACCGGTAGAAGCCATCTTGGTCACAGAAAAGCCGTGCTTATTAAGCGCGCTCATTACTTTGTTGTCATCTTCAGAACTAACGATAATATAAGCAAGTTTCATACTTTCTCCCCTTCGCAGCCCGGCTGCGATTATAAATGATAAATTAGCCTATTTTTCTTCTGTCTTAGTATTGTCTGCTTCTTTAATAACTGCTGTGCTCTTAATAAGGTCTAATACTTTACCAAGATTGGTAATATACTCCAGATCCTCTTTAAGATCAGCCTTATCTGAGTCTGTCTTGATATTTTCTTCATAGAATTTATCTACAGAATCATAACCATTATTGATAGCATAGTCCTTCTCTGTCTGCTTGTATTCCTCGTCAGTATAGGTGATATTCTCCCCGCTGACGATCTTATTTACAATGTACTTTAATGAAAGGTAGTGAGTAGCTTCGTCCTCACCAGCTTCTCTGAGAGCCGCTGTATTCTCTACACCAAACATATTAGCCAGAACGAAATCCACTGTAAGTCCTGAATAACCCATAGCAGCATAGTACTGTACATACTGCTGTGCAACACTTGTATAGTATTTTACGAAATTATCAACGTACTCCTGATATTCCTTCTTAGGAAGATTCTTAACCTTACATTTCTCAATAAGGTACTCTGTAATCTGCTCCTCAAAGTAGTTGTTATTCATTGTATCAATGATGAACTTACGGTATTCCTCAGCATTCTCATGTTCCATAAACTTGGCAAATGCATCGTCAAATTTAGGATCTTCCTTTACCTCATTAATCTTAACCTTGAAAATTACAGGCTGATTGCTGAGTCTGGTATTGCTGGTATAATTGTTAGGGAAACTAAGCTTAACCTCAAGTGTCTCACCTGCCTTATAACCGATAAGCTGATCCTCAAAGCCCGGGATGAAATCGCCGCTACCCAGCTTAAGATCTGCCTTTTCAGCAGTACCACCGGAGAACTTAACTCCATAAACATTGGAAAATGCCTCATAAGAAACTGTGGAAATGTATTTACCGTCGCCTACATAAGAGCTGTCGCAAGCATAATCCTTGTCCTCTGTGCTGGAAACAGCAAGAACCTTAATAGAAGTAACCTTAACACCGTTTGTCTTTGCTGTAAAAGAAAGCTTCTTCTCGATGATTTCCTTTACATAATCAGCCTTGATAGCAATTGTAAGACTGGTAGCCTCTTTGTTGGAAACTACGATAGCACCATTTGCATCCAGATAGTGGTTGCTACCACTGGCAGCTGCCACTGCAGGAGTAAGTCCAACAAGATTATTTGCATCCTCTGTATAAAGAGGTGTGAACTCTGCACCATCAAGTGTACCGGGAATGAAGGAATAGCTGTCATAGTCCTTCTCCAGTTCAAATTTGAAGGTAAGGGAGATGTCGCCGTAATAAATACCTTCATAATTCATATTAACAGTATCATCTTTTTTAGACTCGCGGTCTACAACGATGCTGCCCTCGTTCTCCTCAAGAAGAGCCTTGATAGCATCCTCAACCTGCTTATCTGTAACCTTGGTCAGCTCCAAGCCTTTGTAATTGGCCAGCTTAACATTTACTTTGCCGCAGCCGAAAGCACTCAGCGCCATAGCCATTAACAGAATAATGGATAAAACTTTCTTTTTCATAAATTAATAACCTTTCTCTCTCGGGCATAAAATATGCCCCTAATAACAGGGGCAATTTTAACATAATTTTTATAGAAAATAAAGATTTTTTTTGTGAAAGATGTGTGTTTACTTTCCCTTTTAGCTGAGTCTCAACATTTCAGTATATGCCAAAAGGAATGGTCCCACGCCCTTGGCATCATCCTTTACAATAGGCTCTGACATATAATAATCGTAGGAGCCGTCACGCATCTGCTTACCACCGAGTCCGGCCACAAGGCAAATATTGTTTAAGTGAATATGATCACCGTCTGTCACCAAATATTTCTCGCAGATACCATTAAATGCCTTCTTTCCTTTCTCGCGGAATGACTCAGGCAAGAAGCCCAGTCTGACGCCCTTTAGCAGAGAATAGGCCATGATTGCACTTCCGCTGGTCTCTAAGTAGTTTTTTTCTCTGCCCGGGAAGGCCGGAAGCTGCCAGAACATACCGCTCTCGTCCTGTACGGCACATACAGCTGTCATAAACTCCCGGTAGGTCTTCTTAAGCTCCTCATACTCTCCTTCGTATCCCTTAGGATCACATTTATCCAGAGTATCCAAAAGAGCCATGGCATACCAGCCCAGCGCACGAAGCCAAAAATTTTGAGAAAGTCCTGTCTTTTTATCGCACCAGAACATCTGTCTGGATGAATCATAAGCATGGTAGTATAGGCCGGTTTTCTCATCCTTCATAATATCACGGACATTTTTAAACTGTTTGAAAATATCGTTGTAGTTTTCCCTGTTATTAAATCTGGTCTCATATTCCATATAGAAGGGCTGTCCCATGTAGAGACCATCCAGCCATACCTGTCCCGGGTAAATAAGCTTGTGCCAGAAATTACCTTCTTTGGTACGTGGCTGACGCACTACCTGCGAATATATATTGTCAATGGCTTTCTTATATTTTTCCTTACCTGTAAGGTCATAAAGCTCAAAAAGAGTCTTGCCGGCATTTACATTGTCGATATTGAACCCTTCGGGATCGTAGCCATCAATAGATCCATCCTCGGCTACTCTGTAATCAATAAAGTCATCCGCAAAGCGGAAATATTTCTCATCCTTCTTGATGGAATATACTTCCAGAATAGCTTTTATCATACAGCCGTCTATATAATTCCAGCCGCTTTTTTCTCCGCTTCTCTTTTTTTCAATATTCCATGCCGGACAATCCATTGTGCTGTTTTTGAGTAGTCCATCAATGTAATCAAGTACGTTATCCATTTTCAACCTCTGACACTTTCCAGCAGGCAAATATTCTCCACTTCTGCAGTCCTGGAAAACATATCCACCGCTTGCACCATAGTTACCTTGTATCCATATTTTTTCAAGAAATCCACATCCCTTTTCTGGGTCTCAATATTGCAGGAAACGTAGACTATTCTTGAAGGATGCGCATCTGCCACAGCCTTAAGAAAAGCCTCGTCACTACCGCTTCTGGGCGGATCCATGAATACCACATCAAAGCTTTCCTTTGACTTCTTAAGGTATTCCCCTGCATCTCCTGAAAGAAAAGTGATATTTTTTATATCATTAAGTGCAGCATTGCCCCTGGCATCTGCCACAGCCTCTCCCGAAAGCTCTACTCCCACTACCTGAGCGACGGAATCAGCGGCAATTATGCCAATGGTACCTGTACCGCAATAAGCATCCAGTACCCTTTCATGCCCTTGAAGGCCTGCCATGGTGACTGCGGCTCTAAACAGCTTTTCAGCCTGAGCAGGATTCACCTGGAAAAAAGACCTTTCGGAAATCTTGAAGCTTTTATCGCAAAGACTGTCTGTAATAAAGCCTTCACCCATAATTACCTGACTCTTTTTCCCCAGGATCATGCCCGTCTTTCTGTCATCATTAATATTATGGATAACGGTAGACACAGCAGGCACTGCCTGCTTCAAAGCCTGGGCAAAATGCTTTCTCTCCTTGAAATCAGGGCTGCCCGTAACCAAAACCACCATAGCTTTACCGGTCTTT
>JAZUFN010000271.1:0-8031 GCA_045640725.1 Lachnospiraceae bacterium | reverse complement strand
AGTGGAAGCGGAGAAAATCCCGGCGGTAGCGGAAGCGGAAACGGTAGCGGCAGTGGAGGAAGCGAAGGCTGGAATTATGGCAGTTCTGTTTCCATGGAAAAAGATGGTAAAGAAGGCGAAAACGTTCACTATGATGCCAATTTTATGGAACAATACCTTCACGGTCAGGCTAATCAGGGTGGTCAATCCAATACAGTTAACGGTCAGGGTGGCACCACAGATGGAGATAAAATAACATTTGACCAGGTACATGAGGCCTATGAAAAGCAGGCCAACAGTGATATGGGCAGATTGGATGTAGATCCGGCTTATGAAGCTATGATTAAAGAATATTTCAGCCAGACAAAGTAATACAAGGGGAGATAAAATGACAGAAGAAAGAATTGCCCAGTGCATAGAAAAAGTAAATGCCTGTGAGGCAGAAATAGGAAAAGCAATTATAGGACAGAAGGATGTAGTCAGACAGGTTATTTTGGCTATTCTTACGGATGGTAATGTACTTTTGGAAGGTGTGCCCGGACTTGGTAAGACTCAGTTGGTTAAGACTATTGCCAAGGTATTTGACGTGCAGTTTTCACGTATCCAGTTTACCCCGGACCTGATGCCGGCGGATGTTACAGGTACTACGCTCATTGTAAAAGAGGATGGACAGAATAAGTTTTCTTTCCAGAAGGGACCTGTTTTCTCCAATATCGTACTGGCAGATGAGATTAACCGTGCTACACCAAAGACTCAGGCAGCGCTGCTTGAGGCCATGCAGGAAAAGACGGTTACCGTAGGCGGACAGACTTATGAGATGCCAAAACCTTATATGGTATTGGCTACCCAGAACCCTATAGAAAATGAGGGCACATATCCATTGCCTGAGGCCCAGTTGGATCGATTTATGTTCAAGATTAAAGTGGAATTCCCCAGCCTTTCAGAGCTCAAGGAAATCATGGATATAACGGTAACCAACAAGAAGGTAACTGTAGAGCCCAAGATGAACGCAGCAGAGATCCTTGAAGTCAGAGATGTAATAAGAGATATCAAAATGGCGGACGCAGTAGCAGAGTACGCTTTGAAAATCGTATGTGCTACACATCCGAGCCATGAGTTAGCTACAGAATTTACAAAAAAGTATATTCTTGAGGGAGCCAGCCCTCGTGCTGCTCAGGCTATTTACAATGCTTCCCGTGCCAGGGCTTTTCTGGCCGGCCGTTTGAATGTTTCTTTTGATGATATCAGAGCAGTGGCACATCCTGCATTAAGACATCGTATAGCGCCTACCTTTGAGGCGATGGCAGATGGTATTGACACTGACGCAATCATTGATTCAATTATTGGAGAGATTAAAGAGTAATGGTTTACGACGATACCTTTACAGCTGAATTTTATGAGAAGCTTATGCGAAATCGTATGCAGCTTAGAATGCGTACCGCAGAAGGTATGGCAGGTGGCAGAAAGTCCAATGCAAAAGGCTCGTCTGTAGAATTTTCCGATTTCCGCGAGTATATTCCGGGAGATGACATTAGGCGTATTGACTGGAATGCTTACGGGCGTTTTGAGAAGCTTTTTGTGAAGCTGTTTATGGAGGAAAAAGAGGGAATATTCAGAATATACCTGGATTCTTCTTCTTCCATGGATTTTGGAGAAGAGCCTAAAAAGCGTCAGGCAAAAAGAATGGCAGCTACATATGGCTACAATGTTCTGCAAAATCAGGACAGAGTAATATTAAACGTTCTTTCCGGTAAGAAGGTAGTGCAAAGTCTTAATGTAATGGGACGACAGGGCTTTTCGAAGCTTATTGATGCTCTGGCGGCCACCACCTATACTGAGGCTACAGACCTTTTAGCTGCTATCAAAACCTCTGAGATTAAGAGCAAAGGGGTAGCTATTGTTATCTCTGATTTTTATACCAATGATTTGGAGGAGATTCTTAAGTTTCTTACTGCAAAAAAGCAGGAGATAATCCTGGTGCAGATTTTGACCGGCTGGGAGACCGATCCCTATATGTCAGGAAGCTTAAATCTGATAGATGCAGAGACCGGTGAAAACCGCAGAATCACTGCGTCCGGCTCGCTTTTTAAATCGTACAGAAAGCAGTACAAGGCTTTTATCGAAAATATCGACAAGCTGTCAAAAAAGTATTCTGCCCGCCTGGTGAGAGTTATCGACGGGGTGTACTAGTACATAGTAGTAAGGGGATAATATATGGGAGTTACCTTAATCTGGCCCATAGCACTCAGCCTGCTGGCGGGAGGCATTGTAATAATGTACCTGCTGAAACAGCATGCAGAAGAGTTTAAGGTGCCATCCCTCTTTTTGTGGACTGAGATGTATAAAAATCAGACAGCCGACAAACCGTGGGAAAAATTAAAAAAGAATATACTTATGGTGCTGGAGATAATAACAATTCTTGTTCTTGTTCTGGCACTTATGGGTCCCTATGTCAGATTTGGTAAGGGTAAGGGAAGCACTGTTTTAGTGATTATAGATACATCTGCATCCATGGACAGCAGATATTCTGCTTCTGAGACCAGACTGGAAAGCGCCAAAAAAGATGCGGAAAAGTTTATTAAAAATCTTCCCAACAGTACTATGGTTTCGGTCATTACCAGCAATACGGAGTCAAATGTGCTGGTATCCGCTACTTCAGATAAGCTGGCAGCGGTTTCTGCTGTAAAAAGCATAAAGCAGACTGCAAGAGGCGGCAATTGTGAAGAAGGTGTTAAGACTGCCAGAGCTTTGTATAATGCCTATAAAGATGCAGCCGTAGTCCTTTTTACAGATACTTTTGTCAGCACGGATAAGCTCAATGCCAGCATTTATGACTACTCGGGAGATATAGAAAACGCAGGCATTGATTATGTTTTTTCCAATGATAACGGAGACGATTCTTTTACTGTTGTTGCCGGTGTTTCCAATTATGGTAAAAATGACATGAGCCTGGCTGTTGACTTATATGAAGTCTCTGAAAAAGGCGAAAAAAAGATGGTTGCCACCCAGGATATTACCATACCGGCCGGAGATTCCTCACAGGTGGTTTTTGAGAGTGTGACCCTGGCTACTAAAGGGATTGCTGTAGGTATAGGCAGTAATGACGATTTAGATGCCGACAACATGTATTATGCTTCCAGTAATGTAAAGAAAGATGCTGAAGTGCTCCTCTACACTAAGGGAAGCAATACATTTCTGGAAAAGGCCATCAGGCTGGTAGACGGTATTAAGCTTATAAAAAGCAGTACAGTAGATGGTTTTGCGGAGAAAAGCGGCTACAATCTGTACATATTTGACTGCTTAGGCAATTTGGATATGGATAACCTCCCAAAAGACGGTAATATTATGATTGTAGGTTGTAAGACCGGCCTGGAAATGAGTGGACAGCAGGAGAAAGTTGTCCTTTCCGGCAAAAATCAGTATGGTAGCTATGACGTTCCGGTAAATAGCACATACACCTATCTTTTACCTGCTAATAATGAGTCGCTTTTTGTTACTGCTGAGGGTTATTCCGCCGGATATATAGGGGGGATGGAGGACAGAAAGCTTTGTATGATAGGCTTCGATTTCCACAATACGGATTTCCCTCTTACAATGAATTTCCCTATTCTGATTTATGATATTATTAAAGAGCTGACTGATACCAATGCTGTGGATAAGACAGAAATCAGCGCAGGAGAAGATGTTAGGATATCTTTATCAGGCATCAACGAAAGTATTATTATCGATCCTTCCGGTAAATCGGTAAAAGTGTCAGCCCTGGACAGATATACCGCTACTGAAGAGCTGGGCTGTTATACCGTCAAGGGGGAGACTCCTGAGGATGATACGGTATTTACGGTGAATTTTGTACAGGATGAGAGTAATGTAGGCAAAATGCAAAGTGCTACCGGGGGAGATGCGGAGATTAAGACCGGCGGCGGAAACAGTATCCTGAATTTACGAGCGATTATTATCGCTATAGCTATAGTACTTCTTATGGTGGAGTGGATTTTTTACATAAGACAATAAATATATGAGAATAGAATTTGAACGACCCTATCTTTTATTCCTTCTGATTCCTATTATAGCAGGCCTTATTATCAGCTATCGCTTTCAGAATGAGAAAAAGAAACATGTAAAAATAAAACAGACTATACTGGCAGGCTTTGTATTTATCCTGCTGGTATTTGCTATGTCCGGAATGCAGCTTATGACAGCTTCGGATAAGGTGGCAACTGTGTTTGTGGTAGATTCATCCGCATCTGTGGCAGACTACAGAGATGAGATGAAGCAGTTTATCAATGATGCACTTAAGACCAGAAAAAGCAGAGATTATGTGGGTGTCATTTCCTTTGGCGGAGATGCTCAGGTAGAGCAGTTTGTATCTGACCTGAACGTTTTTAACGGACTTCAGACGGAAGTGAACAAGAACGCCACCAATCTGGAGCAGGCTCTTTCTATGGCTGCGTCTATGATACCCGAAGGCAATTTCGGTCGTATAATACTTATGACTGACGGAGTGGAAAATGAGGGAACAGTCAGCAGACTTACCGGCACTACCCTGATGGCCGATAAAGAGCTGCTGATATATCAGATAAATCCCGGAGAAAATCCCGAGGTCTATGTTACCGGAATAGATGTGGGAGATGGCAATCAGGTCTCAAAAGGGGATAGGATTACTATTAAGGTCAGAATCAAAAGTAATAGAAGAACCCATGCTAAAGTCCTACTTTACCAGGGACGTACCATAGTGGATACCCAGGAAATCGATCTGACTGCAGGGGACAATCAGGTGCTTTTCACGGAGACGGCAGAGGAAGAAGGCCTGGCTACCTACACTGTTCGAGTGGAATCAGAGGATGATACCCTTCGGATAAACAACGAGTACAGTACCTATCTTAATATTACAAAAGAAAAGAAATTCCTTATAGTAGAGGACATGCCGGGGGCTTCAAGGGAATTTAAAATGATTCTCGATTCCATATATGATGAGGGAGACAGACATTACGAGATAACCAGCGCAAAGAACCTGCCTGTTAACATCAATGAGCTTTTGGAATATACAGGAGTAGTTTTTCTTGATGTGTATGCAAAAAATATTCCTGATGGCTTTTTAGGGATTTTAAGGAGTTTTATCAGGGATTACGGCGGCGGATTTGTAGCCACAGGCGGTGGTCATTCTTTTGGAATGGGCGAGTATAAGGACACAATACTGGAGGAAGTCCTTCCGGTAGAGATGGAGCCTGTAGAAAAGGATGAGGTTCCCTCTATTGCTATTTGTTACGTAATTGATAAATCCGGATCTATGTCCGGTGGCTTTGGCACTACCGATAAGCTGGCAGTGGCGAGAAAGGCTACTTCAGAGTCTATCGGTACCCTCATTCCCGGCAAGGATTATGTGGAGGTAATATCCTTTGATGACAACTATTCCAGAGTAGTACCTGCAAAAAAGATAGAAAGCAGAGATGATATAAAAAATATTCAGAAAAAAGTGGATTCCATCGTAATTGAAGGTGGTACCAGCATTTTACCGGCCCTCACTGTAGCAGTAGGTGACATGATGAAGTGCGATGCTAAAATTAAGCACATTATCCTTTTGACCGATGGTGAGGATGGATACGAATTTGATAATTATGAGACTACCCTTCGAACTGCCGGTATCAATGGCATATCTATTTCTACCGTGGCAGTAGGAGACGGATGCAATACGGAGCTTTTGGAGAAGATAGCCCAAAATGCTCAGGGAAACAGTTATGTGACCCGTACAGGTGATGATCTGCCCAAGATTTTTACTCAGGAAATTATTCTTCATAGAAAAAGCTATATAAGAATGGGAGATTTTCTTCCTGCCCAAAGAATTACTTCAGTTAATCTTCTGGAAAATGTGAAATTTACCAATTATTTCAAGGCATATATTGCCACAAAGATGAAAAACAATGCCTTCGAACTGGCCTACTACCATGATGAAGAGGAAAATGAAAATTTCCCTATTTTGTCAGCATGGCAGTATGGACTGGGAAAAACTGTAGCTTGGACTACGGATGTTTTGGGCGAATGGTCTCAATATTATTCCGGCAATAAGGATTTTGCCAGAATGTGGTCCAATATTTTATCTTATATATCCACTTATGAGGCCAGTAAAGACGTATATGCCAAGGCTGAAGTAAGCGGAGATACAGCCACCATTACCTATCACAGTGAAAAGGGTACTGCAGGCTCTAAAGTGGAAATGACCGTCACGGATACAGAAGGACGTGAAAGTGTAGTAGTCCTTAACCCTGTAGGCATTAAGGACTATAAAGGCACCTTTAAAATGGATCAGCCCGGTGCCTATCTGATAGGTGTTAAACGCTATGATAATGGTCAATTAGTCACAGAAGAAGCGGCAGCTACAGTCGCTATGATGCAGTATTCCGAAGAGTACAAAATAGTGAAGGGCGAGGGAGATAAGGTGCTGAATGAACTTAAAAGCCTGACAGGGGCCATTGATCTCACTGACTCAAATGAGGCATTTCAGTATGTTATGAGACGCTCCAAGGGCATGAGAGATATTACCCCTTTCCTTTTGGTATTTACGATGCTCTTTTATCTTTATACTATTTTTTACAGACGTTTCAGAATAGATTTGATTCCGGAAGGGACCTTCAGCAGATTTTTCGGCCGCATTTCGGGAGCCTTTGGAAAGATAGCCAGAAAAACGGCTGAGCAATCAGGCCGCGTAGCAAAACAGGTAGTAGCTATGGATGAGGTGGGGAACACGGCACCTGCAGTGTCAGTGGCAGAAGCGGTTAAAAAGGAAGAAAAGAAGCCGATAAAGAAGGAAGAAGCAAAGAAAGATAGCAAGCAGCAGGATATTTTGGACACATCCCAGCTTCTTAAACGTATGAAAAAGTAAGGCAGGAGTATTTCTTGGACACTATTAGAGAAGATATAAAAAATCAAAGCTTTAAAAGGGTATATCTTTTGTATGGTGAGGAAAATTATCTGAAAAATGATTTTAAGGAAAAAATCAGGGCCGGGGCCCTGGCAGATCCCTCCGATACCATGAATTGTACCATATTTACAGGCGATAATATTGATATTAAAGAAGTCTTCGAGATGGCGGGGACCATGCCTTTTTTCGCAGAAAGGCGCGTGGTTGTTGTAGACAGAGCCGGCTGGTTTAAAGGGAAAAAGAAGAAGGATGATGAGGCGGAAGAGGCAGCGGAGGAGACGGCAAGCGGTGACCAGGCCTATCTGCTTCAGGAGCTTCCCAATATTCCCGATACTACAGTGCTTATTCTGGTGGAGGATGAGGCAGATAAGCGTAGCAAGGCTTTTAAGGCCGTAAAATCCCTGGGCTACGAGTGTGAAATGAAGACACCGGGGCCGGATATGCTGGCCAAATGGATTGCCAAGCAATTTGCAGGCGGAGGCCGTCGGATTACCAGGGAAACAGCAGATTATCTGATAAACTACTGCGGATCCGAAATGGACAATCTGGTGAGCGAGATAAATAAGCTGATCTACTTTACTGATGGCAAGGATATGGTCGTTCCGAAAGACATCGATCAGATCTGTACCAGACAGTTACAAGCGGTGATTTTCGATTTGACTGACTGTATTTCCAACGGAGATGTCAACGGAGCCATGAATATCTACAATGAGCTTATCGCTAAAAAGGAAAGCGTATTTGGCATTCTTGCCATGCTTATGAGAAATTTTGAGCAGCTGATAGTGGCCGGAGAGCTGGAAAAGACTGATCAGGGTGGCAGGGTGATGGAAGTGCTGGGGCTGAAAATGCCCTTCATTGCCAATAAAATACGTGGACAGGCCAGAAGGTTTAATACCAAAGCATTAAGAGATACGCTGGAGTTGGCTGTACAGCTGGATCAGGATGTTAAGACCGGTGATATTTCTCAGGATAGAATAATTGAACTTGTGATTATCGCGGCTACAAAAAGCAGAAAGTAAAGGGGCATTCATATGAGACTGATATTAATTAGACATGGAGAGCCGGATTATTCCATTGATTCTTTGACAGAAAAGGGATGGAGAGAGGCAGAGGCACTGGCAGACAGGATAGTGACC
>JAZUFN010000270.1:0-2802 GCA_045640725.1 Lachnospiraceae bacterium | reverse complement strand
TGCTAGAATTATTTTGTTAAAGATGAATGAGTACTCGCTTTGCGAGCACTTCATAAGCTGGTGTGGCGGAATGGCAGACGCAGCAGACTCAAAATCTGCCGAGGGCAACTTCGTATGGGTTCAAGTCCCATTACCAGCATTTATCATCCTGCGCAAGCAGGATGATGGGAGAAAAACGCGTAGCGGATTTTCGACCTATGAGAATCGAGGCCATTGTTTACAAAGTAAACAATTAATCATGGCCGAGAGTCTTTATTTATCGTTCTGCGTAAGCAGGTTGCTTCTTATTGACTGGGTATTCGGAGAGATTTATGGAAATCGTACTGAGAAATCTAACTGAAGATTATGTAATGCTTGTGTATGATCAGATAAAGGATACTTTAGATTGCTGTAAGTGTGCTCAGTGTCGTTTGGATATCTTCTCCTACACATTAAATCGTCTAAAGCCCAAGTACGTTGTTTCTACTCAGGGTGAGCTCATGGCCAAGTTATGTGAGTTCGATAATCAGTTCGAGACTAATGTTATGACAGAGCTCACAAAGGCTGCTGCTGTCATTAAAAAGTTCCCACGTCATGACGCCGACAATCTCATATTCTAGACTTTTATCGGGTAGTTATACTACCCGTTTTTTTATTTAAAAACAGAGAAGATGGAAATGCAGTCTTCTCTGTAGTGGCTCCTTTTTAATTTAGTTAAATTCACCTTTTCTTTTCAAATCCATATATTCTGCATAAGCTTTTTCAAGAATTTGCTTCTCATTCGGATACTTCAAAAGATGGTAAGCCTCGTGGTATTTGTAATAGCCGGAGTCCACGAAATACTCCTCTCTTTGCGGTTTGGAATAATAACTTTCAGATGACATCAAGTACCAATATACTTCTTTAGATATCATGTCCTGCTGTGTATTAAAGGTATACTGGCTCTTACCTACATAAGACTTGATGATACCTTCTACACCTGCTTCCTCCTTTACTTCACGTAAAGCAGTCTCTTCATGCTCTTCTCCTGGCTCTACCGTGCCCTTTGGCAGAACCCAACCTTCGTACTTATTCTTATAATTTTTGTACAGGAGAAGAATTTTTCCTCTGAAAATAACTACACCACCGCAGCTTGTTGCCTCTGTCATAGTCCTGCGTCCTTTCGTGTGTAGTTACTATCAACATTTTGCTGTTGATAATACTTAACCTGACTATGAGTATACACTTTTTAAAAAACTATGCAAGGGCTATACAGTAAAAAGTACTATTCCACACCATTTCTCAGATGGCCTCTTGTAATATTATAGAGCCCGCCGGCATCCTTATTTTTATACGCCTGCAACACTTTTGTCACTTCACCTGCGTTTTCCGTGGTAAAGCTTATGAGATGGCAGGAAGCAGGTATTTCATCCAGCTCATCACAGCCTATAAGGCAGGTGATTTTTGAATTAAAAATCACATTCATGCACTCCCTGCACATAGGTATCATAGGGAATTCAGCCCCGGTCTTATCCTTTATGATATAGTGACCACGTCCTCCAAGATCTTTTTTAAGACAAGTGGCAAAATTATCCATAAGACACTGGGCAGTATACATAAGTGGAGTGCGACCATATACGAAAATCTCACCATCTCTTACATTCAGCTCTTTTACTTCTCTTGCAGTCAGTTCTGTAGAAAATGACAAGTCTTCTATTCCCATTTCACGTAAGAAAGCGGCCGCCATAGTGTTGGTCACATATAGTGCATTGGAAGCCCTGCAATACTTTACTAAGCCCTGCTCCTTTACAAATTCCAATTCATCCAGAGAGTGAATAAGAAGCTTAACCGGATTGTCAAAATCAAATTCTTTTAAGAACACCTCTTTTTCACGATTTCTGAAAACATGAGGCATGGAAAGGTAAGCCTTCTTCCCTGCCGTTTCTACTTTCCTTGCTTCCTCTATCTGTTGACCAAGAGGCAGTAAACGTAGATCCAAAATCACAGTATCTACTGTTTCCTCTTTCATTACTTCATTAAGCTGCTCCTGCGAAAATACAGATACGGCCAAAGACTTCTCTGTCTGCTTATTCTGATAGCTATCCCTTTCCCTGTAAAAGAAATCGGCTGAAGCTCCGGCATCTATAGTAATCTTACGCTCATATTGCTTCTTAACCTCAGCAGCCAGCCCCGCAAAAGCGGCTCTTCTTACTTCTTTCAGGCTGCCCACTGCCACAAATACATTGTCACCGCATTCCACATTTATCTCGGAAAAATCAAAAATGTCATCTCCTGTTTTCTTAAGAGTCTTTTTAAAATCATCAGGGCTCATAGGCGCCTTCTGAGCTGCTTGTGCTTCACTGCCTGCAGCTGTATAAACCACATCGCCAAAAGTCACAGTAAGGCTAATGGGTGCTCCTTCAAAAGCGGACAGGAAGCCTTGTACCTTTCCCTTAGAATTATTATCAATGTACTTATTCTTGATATCATTTAGTAAGAATTCATTTTTAGTACGGAAAACAGGATCATTCTTTCTCACCTTGGCTTCAGGACCTACCAGCACCTCATAAAGATGATCTCCGGCTTCTTCCATCTTTTTTACACCATCTTTGCCCAATGTAAATTCAAAAGGGACTTCCCCTCTTATTTCCACTACATCCTGGGGATGTACCTTTTCCGTAACCTTGATACTGATCAAGCGTGTGGCCACATTGGACACAGTACCTATCTGTACTCCGGAATGATTGGGTCTTACAGGGCTCATCATATCCGGTCCATGGTAATTAAAATAGTATCCCCCGGAAAAACCGCCTCTGTTATACAAGTCGGCTGCATCTGACATTA
>JAZUFN010000269.1:0-2052 GCA_045640725.1 Lachnospiraceae bacterium | reverse complement strand
TCCCCCTGTCACATTTGTGTCAAGCAGTCACGTCCCCCTGTCACATTTGTGTCAAGCAGATACGTCCCCCTGTCACATTATTTCAGGGTCTTAAAGCGCTTCATGGCTTCAATAGTGTTTTCATGGGTGGAGAAAGATGTGAGTCTGAGCCAGCCATCACCATTTTTGCCAAAGCCGGCACCTGGAGTACCCACAACATATATTTCATTCAACATTTTGTCAAAGAAAGACCAGCTGTCCATGTTGCCGGGACATTTAAACCAGATGTAAGGAGAATTCTTGCCGCCGGTATAGGTGATGCCCAGTTCATCCATGGTCGAAGCTATAATGCGGGCGTTTTCCTGATAGTAGGAGATGTTTTCTTTAATCTGTGCTCGGCCTTCAGGAGAAAAAACTGCAGCCAAGCCACACTGTACAGGATAGGATACGCCGTTAAACTTGGTAGACTGACGTCTGTACCAGAGTTTATAGATGTTTTCGCCATCCATAGTGAGCTCCTTTGGGATGACAGTGTAGCCACAACGAACGCCTGTAAAGCCTGCGGTCTTGGAGAGAGAGCAAAGCTCTATAGCACACTGTCTGGCCCCGGGGATAGCAAAGATGGACCTTGGAATATCAGGCTCTGTAATGAAGGCCTCATAAGCAGCATCATAGAATATAACTGCGTTTTCAGCGATAGCATAGTCTACCCAGGCTTTTAACTGCTCTGTGGTAAATACAGCTCCCGTAGGATTGTTGGGAGAGCAAAGAAAAATGAGATCGGAGTGAGTGCCAACAGGTGGCATAGGGCAGAAGCCGTTTTCTATGGTGGCGTCAGCATAAATAATCTTACGACCGCTCATGATATTGGAGTCCACGTATACCGGGTAAACCGGATCGGATACCAGTACCACATTATCTCTGGAAAAAATATCTGTAATATTGCCTGCATCGGACTTGGCACCATCATTTATAAGAATTTCTGAAGCATCTACGTCTACTCCGAAGGACTTATAGTAATCTGCCACTGCCTGTCTGGCAAAAAGATAGCCCTCGTAATCAGGGTAGCCCTTAAAGGTCTCCTTAACCCCCAGTTCATCGCAGCCGGCCTTCATGGCATCGATAACAACAGGAGCCAAGGGGAGAGTAACATCGCCTATGCCCATTTTTATCAGGGGCTTGTCCGGATTGTCTTTAGTGAATGCGTTTACTCTTTTTGCAATGTCTGCAAAGAGGTAACTGGGTACAAGGTCGTCAAAGTAGTGATTAATTTTAGCCATAATAATAAACCTTCTTTTAAAATAATAATTAATTGTACTATTGTATACATGTATAATATATGTAAATTTTAAACCTCGAAGTCTCCTTTGTCAATAAAAAAATCAAAGAGCTTCAGCTGTTTTTTATTAATAATACAAGAGTTAGAAAAAGCGTTTCAGAGTCTTGACAGCGACAAAAAGAATGGTAGAGTTAAATGTGGATATTTGTGCATTAATGGAAAATAATGTACCATAATTGGGAGGCGGACACTTGGTTTTAAAAATACTTCACACAGCAGATTTACATTTGGATACTTCCTTTAGTTCTTACTTACCAAAGGATAAGGCAAAAGAGCGTAAAAATGAGCTTTTAATAGCCTTTGAAAAAATGGTGCTTTACGCAGAAAACGAAGGAATAAAGCACATTCTTATAGCAGGAGATATGTTTGATAAAAAGGTTCTTACAGAAAAAACTGTAAGATACGTGGAAAGAGTTATTCTGGAGCATGAGAATATTACCTTCTATTATTTAAGAGGCAATCATGATACGGATGGTTTTTTGGAAAGAATAGAGGTACCGGCCAATCTTTTGACTTTTGACAGCAATCAGTTCACCAGGTATGCCATAGAGACTCCAGGGGAAAAGACGGTATGTATATACGGCACGGAGTTGGTGGCAGCTACCCAGGCCAAAATTCTGACATCGTTACAGCCGGACGAAAGAGATATAAATATTGTTATGTTGCATGGCCAGGATGTTGAAGCTATGAGTAATGATAAAGAGGTGCGTATAGATATGCCCAGACTTAAAGGG
>JAZUFN010000268.1:0-3491 GCA_045640725.1 Lachnospiraceae bacterium | reverse complement strand
CTACAAGCTCCATAATACCGGGCACAAATACATCTGTGCCGTCACATATAGCATCTACCTCTACTTCCTTACCGCGGATATACTTATCTACCAAAACAGGTCTGTCTTCGTCTACTTCAACGGCAGTCTTTAGGTAATGGCGCATGTCTGCTTCCTTGGATACAATCTGCATAGCACGACCTCCCAAAACAAAGGAAGGACGTACCAGTACAGGATAGCCGATAGCCTCCGCTGCCTTTACACCATCTTCGATATTGGTTACTGCTCTGCCCTTTGGCTGAGGGATATTAAGGTCTGTAAGCACCTTCTCAAAAGCGCCTCTGTCCTCTGCTCTGAAAATAGCATCGCAGTCAGTACCGATAATGGTAACACCATACTCCTTAAGAGGCTCTGCCAGATTGATGGCAGTCTGACCACCCAGGATGGCGATAACTCCCAAAGGCTGCTCCATCTCAATGATATTCATTACATCCTCTACGCAGAGCGGCTCAAAATAGAGCTTATCTGAAGTGGTGTAATCTGTGGAAACAGTCTCCGGATTGTTATTTATAATAATAGCTTCATAGCCTGACTCTTTAATAGTACGTACGGCATGTACTGTAGAGTAGTCAAATTCTACGCCCTGGCCTATTCTGATAGGACCGGAGCCCAGTACTATTATCTTCTTGGCATCTGAAATAATGCTCTCATTTTCCTCTTCATATGTAGAATAGAAGTAAGGAATATAGGATGCAAATTCTGATGCACAGGTATCTATCATCTTATAGACAGGAAGGATGCCCTCCTGCTTTCTCATATCAAAAATCTCTCGCTGAGTCTTGCCCAGCAGCCAGCCTATAGTACGGTCTGAAAAGCCCATCTTCTTGGCAGCAAGCAAGGTATCATGGGAAAGACCTTTTTTGATAGTCTCTTCCATGTCGGTGATATTCTTAAGCTTCTCTACAAACCAGCAGTCAATAGTGGTAGCCTTGGATATATCTGCTACTTCGATGCCTCTTCTTAAGAGCTCTGCTATACCATAGATTCTGTCATCGGTAGCAGACTTTACGTACTCCATAATATCCTCTACCGGCATATCATTAAACTTCTGATGATACAGGTGGAAAACACCGGTCTCCAGGGATCTTACAGCCTTAAGTAAGCTCTCCTCCATGGTACGGCCTACGCTCATGACTTCACCTGTGGCCTTCATCTGAGTGCCCAGGTGATTATTGGCATCGTTGAACTTATCAAATGGGAAACGTGGCATCTTACATACTACGTAGTCCAGAGCAGGCTCAAAAGAAGCCGGGGTATTGGCAATTCTAATCTCATCTAAGCGCATACCTACAGCGATTTTTGCTGATACTCTGGCAATAGGATAGCCGGATGCCTTGGAAGCCAGGGCTGATGAACGGGATACTCTGGGATTTACTTCGATCAGATAGTACCGGAAGCTCTTGGGGTCTAATGCAAACTGCACATTGCAGCCACCTTCTATTTTCAGCTCTCTGATAATACGAAGGGCTGAATCACGCAGCATATGATACTCTTTATTGGTGAGGGTCTGGGATGGACAAAATACTATAGAGTCACCTGTATGTACTCCTACAGGGTCCAGATTTTCCATGTTACAGATAGTAATGGCTGTATCATTGGCATCACGGATTACTTCGTATTCTATTTCCTTATAGCCCTTTACGCTCTTCTCAATAAGTACCTGATGTACCGGGGAAAGAGCCAGGGCGTTTTTCATAATAAACTTAAACTCTTCTTCATTATCGGCAAAACCACCACCGGTACCGCCCAGAGTAAAGGCAGGGCGAAGTACCACAGGATAACCGATTTTTTCAGCAGCAGCTAAGCCTGCTTCCATATCTTCTGCAATAATGGAAGGAAGAACAGGCTCACCTAAAGACTCACAAAGTTCCTTGAAAAGCTCTCTGTCTTCTGCTCTCTCTATGGAGTCGGAGCGGGTGCCTAAAAGCTCTACCTGACACTCCCTTAAGATTCCCTTTTTCTCCAGCTGCATAGCCAGATTCAGGCCGGTCTGTCCGCCGATACCGGGAAGAATGGCATCAGGACGCTCCATACGGATTATTTTTGCTATAAATTCAAGGGTAAGAGGCTCCATGTAGACCTTATCTGCTATAACCTGATCGGTCATGATAGTCGCAGGATTGGAGTTACAAAGGATAACCTCGTAGCCTTCTTCACGAAGGGAGAGGCAGGCCTGAGTGCCGGCATAGTCAAACTCTGCAGCCTGGCCGATAACTATAGGGCCGGAGCCGATTACCAGTATTTTCTTTATATCAGTTCTCTTTGGCATCTTACTTCTCCTCCCTGAAATTCTTCATATTATCGATAAACTTGTCAAAAAGGTAGGCACTGTCCTGAGGTCCGGGGGCACTTTCCGGATGATACTGCACGGAAAAAACGTAATCCTCCGGGCACTCCACACCTTCTATAGTATTATCAAGAATATTTATGTGTGTAGGAATAAGTCCCGTATTTCTAAGGGTCTCTTCCTTTACAGCATATGAATGATTCTGAGAAGTAATCTCCACCTTGTCGGTAAGAAGATTTTTAACAGGGTGATTGCCACCTCTGTGGCCAAACTTCAGCTTGTAGGTCTCGGCACCAAAAGCCAGGGATATAATCTGATGGCCCAGGCAGATACCGAAAATAGGCTTTTTACCTCTGAGTCTGCAGATAGTAAGGATGGTAGCCTTAACATCTGTAGGGTCTCCGGGGCCATTGGAGATGAAAATACCATCAGGATTAAGAGCCAGGATATCGTCAGCAGAAGTATCATAAGGCACTACTGTTACACGTACATCTCTATCCTTAAGGGATCTTAATATATTTTCCTTCATGCCACAGTCGATAGCCACTACATGGAGGCTGCCTTCTGTGCAGTACTCATGCTTTTCCTTGGATGTGGCACGGGATACCTGATCATGTCTGGGCTCCCAGTCCGTCAGCTCCTTAAGCGCCTTTTCCTTGTCCTTATCCGCGTCACATATAAGAGCCTTACAGCTACCGAAATCTCTGATATGGCGGGCTATTCTTCTGGTATCTACCCCGTAAGCGCCTACAATATCATGTCTTTTCATAACGCTTTCCAGCTCTTCTGCGCATCTGAAATTGGAAGGATGATCGCAGTACTCTCTGACAATAAGCCCTGAAATGCCCAGCACCTGAGACTCATAGTCATCTGCAGCCATACCGTAATTACCGATAAGGGGATAAGTCATAACTACCGCCTGATCAGTGTAGGAGGGATCTGATAAAATCTCCTGATAGCCTACCATGGAAGTATTAAATACCAGCTCTACGAACTTTTCTGTGGGAGCTCCAAAGCCATAGCCTACGTACTCCGTTCCGTCCTCTAAGAGGATTTTCACCTGTCTTTTTTCTGCCATTCCGTTTTCTCCTGACTATTTCTCAAGGCTCTTTTCCAAGCTTGCTTTTACAAATGCTGCGAAAAGAGGATGTGGCTTATTGGGTCT
>JAZUFN010000267.1:0-1624 GCA_045640725.1 Lachnospiraceae bacterium | reverse complement strand
TCATCTGTCATTCCTGGATATACTCCTACCCAGAAGGTATTATTCATAACGTACTCGGTTACACTCAAATCACCTACCACTCTGTAGGCCTCGCTTCCTCTTATCTGATCAAAGCAAGGATGCTTTATGAGATTTCCCGAGAAAAGTAATCTTGTCTGGACATTTTTGGACTCTATATATCTTGTTACAGCATTTCTATCCAGTCCGCTTCCCTCTGCAATAGACATTAAAAAGCCAAACCAGCTGGGTCTGCTGTTTTGTGCAGGTTCCGGTAAAATCAACTTTTTCGCAGCGTCATTATCTGTTAATGCCTTGTATAATCTGTCCCAATTATGTCGTCTTCTCTCTATGAAGTCAGGGAACTTTTTAAGCTGCTCCACGCCTACTGCCGCCTGAAGGTCTGTAACCTTTAGATTGTATCCAAAATGACTGTAAACATACTTGTGATCATATCCTTCAGGGAGAAGTCCGAAGCTGCCGTCAAAACGGTGTCCACATAAATTGTCACGGCCCGAAGGACACACGCAGTCTCTTCCCCAGTCTCTGTATGATAAAATTAATCTGTTGAGAACAGGATTGTCAGTATATACCGCTCCGCCCTCTCCCATGGTCATATGGTGAGGTGGATAAAAGCTGCTGGTACCGATATCTCCCCAGGTTCCTGTATATTTTTCCACATCTCCACAAGTGTATCTGGTACCAAGAGCGTCACAGTTATCCTCCACCAGCCACAGCTTATGCTTATCACAGAAGGCCTTTACTGAAGCTATATCAAAGGGATTACCAAGGGTATGGGCAATCATCACTGCCTTGGTCTTTTCTGAGAGTGCATTTTCAAGCTGGTTTACATCAATATTATACTGGGGTACAGTGACATCTACGAAAACAGGTACTGCACCATATTGAAGAATAGGAGTAACAGTAGTAGGAAATCCACATGCTACGGTTATAACCTCGTCACCTCTTTTAATCTGACGATCCCCCAATTCAGGTGCTGTGAGCACTGAAAAGGCTATAAGATTTGCCGATGAACCGCTGTTTACCAGATGAGCATATTTAACGCCTATCCATTTTGCAAATTCGCACTCGAAGGCATCAGAAAAGCGGCCGGTGGTAAGCCAGAAATCAAGACAGGCATCCGTTAGGCTCATCATTTCCTTTTCATCATATACTCTGGAAGCATAGCTAATACGATCTCCAGGCTTAAAATTGTCCTTACTCTCTGCCGGCTTCTTAAATTCCTCATAATACTGAGCTACCATAGCCTTTATCTGCTCTCTGGCCTCAGCTTCATTGGTCCAATTACTCATATCAATTCCTTAATATCATTAATTATTTAAGGCATCCTCAATAGCCTTTAAGACACGATCCTTATCGAAGGGCTTTGTTATAAAATCAACTGCACCTCTCTTTAGGGCAAGTATCATTTTTTCCTGCTGACCTGCCGCTGTAACCATCAGTATCTTAGCATTCTCATCCTGTTTTTTAATAAGGCTTAAGCTTTCAATACCGTCCATCTTGGGCATTGTAATATCCATAGTTACAAGCTCAGGCTTTAACTCCTTGTAGAGAACGTAGCCCTCCTCACCGTCCTTAGCCTCGCCTACAACCTCATGTCCTCCTT
>JAZUFN010000266.1:0-5041 GCA_045640725.1 Lachnospiraceae bacterium | reverse complement strand
TGCTGGCTCAAAAGCCTTCACCACTTTCTTTTATCTTTCTAACGCTTCATACACCCTAAGTATTTCTCCCACACTCCACGCCTGGGCAAAACATCCCTTCGAAGAAATCGGGCGTTCTCCGTCATAAATTTCCGGCAGCTGTCCTATACAGCCCTCTCTAAGAGCTGCAGTAACTGAATTCAACTGTTTTCTAACTCTTGCCTTTGCCTCATTACTATATCCATTAACCTTTAAATAAGCTATGTAGTAAGCTCCTAAAGGATAGGCCCAAACTGTGCCCTGATGATATGCCAGATCTCGCTCCTTAAGTTCTCCACCGTATAAAGGGTGAAACTCTGTGTCCAAAGGGCTTAATGTTCTTAGTCCCAGAGGTGTGTAAAGATGACGATACACCTTAAGAACAACCTTTTTTTCTTCTTCCGATGTCAGAAGTGAAAATGGTAGTGACACCACCCAAATCTGATTACATCTTAGCTGATTATCTTTGGCTCCACCTGAAACCACATCCTTTAAATAGCCCTGTTCTTCTATCCAAAATTTTTCTCTGAAGCTTTGCCTGCATTTTTCTGCCATAGCAGCATAATCTTTAGGCTTATTTACATTCAGGCGATTTCCAAAGAAATCCATAATTCTTAAGGCATTATACCAATAGGCATTGATTTCCACAGGTTTTCCATGTCTTGGTGTCGGAAGTATATCCCCTATTCTTACATCCATCCATGTCACCTGTTCCAACTCACCACCGGCACAAATCAAGCCATCCGAATCCATATAAATATGATAGTCAGTTCCTTTTGCGTAGTTTTCAACAATATCGCACATAGTGGGCCACATTTCTTCCACAAAGGTAAGTTTTCCAGTTTTCATATAGAAGGTATATAAGGTCACAATAAAGAGCAGCGAAGCATCAGCTGTATTGTACATAGGCTCTGCTTCCCCTTCCGGGAAAAGATTTGGCATAAGTCCATCCTTACAATAAGCACTAAAGGTACGTAAAATACTCCTTGCAGTTCTGTAGCGGCCTGTGGTTATGCAACATCCCGCCAGCGAAATCATAGTGTCTCTTCCCCAGTCTTCAAAGAAGGGAAATCCTGCCAAAATAGTATTTCCCCCTGTGGAAGCACGTTTTGCAATAAACTGATCTGCTGCCAGAACCAATGCATTTGCTGTCTCATCCATAAGCCCGGCCTTGGACATTTTCTTCTGGTTTTCCCAGGTCAAAGTGCGTTCTATCTCTGCAACCGTATGTTTTACAGGTTCGGTAGAATATACAAGATTTAAAACTTTGCTGCTCAAATCCGAAACCCCCACTTCTACTTTGTGGTTTGCAATGGTTCTTCCATTATTGTTTCTGCCATCCACCTCATCATAGACATAACGGAGCCCCTGCTGCACTTGAGCCTGAAAAGCTGTCACTTCACCATCAGTATCCAAATAGAGTTCCAAATTATCCGAGCTTATTTTTACCTGCTTTCCCATTTGCACCTGAAAAGCCTTATTTTCTTCAGGCTGCCTGCCCTTTGGTACAAACTGCAGCTGTGGAGTAATCTGCAAAAGGACATCCTCTCCTGAGGTGTTTTCTATCTCATAGGAAATGCCAATCGTATTTTCGCCAGGAAACATGACAATTTTTTTGGACACTGCCACGCCCTCCAGTTCCCACAGCCACATAGGATATTCATCAAAAATAAAAGAAGAGAGATACCTGTATCCCTCTTCCTGATTGTTTTCAATGAAATTCTGAGTAGACAGATGGTATTTTCGCTGACCAATATAAAGAATTTCCGAAAGACGGTGAATCATATTATATCTATGATTCGGCGCCTCATTTGCCTTGCAGGCCATAAGCAGTGAATGATCATTTCTGCTGCAGGAGCCAGCCATGGTCATTGAGGAAAATCCTCCCAAACCATTGGTAAGCAAATAACAATTTTCTTCGCTTCGCTCAAAATCTTTGAAATCCTGTCGTCCGTATACAAATTTCATTTTTATCTTCCTTACTTTACTGCTAAAACCACTCCGCTAAGGGCCGCTACTTCTACCTCTTCCTCTGCAGGAACGCAAATATCCGTCTCCGCATTATTAGCCAGAATGTACCATTCTCCCGCTTCAAGTCTAAGTTTTTCTGCCTCCTGGGAAGCATTATATATAATATGTAAGCGTTTCCAGGATGCGTCCAAATCTCGTTGATTCACCTCAAAGGCAAATACGCCGTCCCTTACTATCTCACAATTTTCAATGCGTCTATAGCAGTCCTCTGATTTGTCACAGAGACCTGGCAGCTTTTTTCTAAGCCTTATTAGTCCGCGATAATAGTCCACCAGTTCACGAAATGCCTCCCGCTGTTCCCAGCGCAGCATATTAACTTTTTCGTCTGAACGGTAGCTGTTTTCATCTCCAAATTTGGTTCGTCCAAATTCTTCACCCGCCTGAAAAAACAGATTACCCTGACAGGTAAAATAGATGAGTGCTACCAGCTTGTTGGCCCTGAGAACTTCTTCCCGCATAGCAAGATAGTCCTTCTCTTCCACCAGCTTTCTCTTATCTGTCATGGTTGTAAGAAGCTTATCCCAAAGTGTGAAATTATCATGAGCCGACACATAATTTACAATCTGTCCAGAGCACAGAGGTTTATAATGTCCTTCTACATGTTCAAAGCCCTCCAGTACCGCCTGAAGTTTCTTCTCAAAACCTTTACCACCATTTACAAATCCAGGAGCTGTCTCCAAAAAAACATCCCCCTTTATGGAGTCTCTTATATCATCACAAAAAATTGCAATATCCTTATTAAGTAATGCTACATTGTCCTTTAAGGCAGCATAAGTTCCCTTTTCCATGAGAGACTCTCCTGCGCTCCAGGGTTCTCCATATATAAGCTTTTCACCAAGACCATAAATTTCATCCAGACCGTTGCCAATGCGATTCATAAGTTCTACAGTTAATAACCCCATAAGGTCAAATCGAAAGCCATCCAGATGATATTCCTCCGCCCAGTACAAAACAGAGTTGTAGATATAGTTATCAACCATAGCTCTGCCTACTGCCATGTCATTGCCACAGGCTGATCCATTGGTCAGTGTGCCATCCTCATTTCTTCTGCAAAAATAGCCTGGAGCTGTTCTTTCCAGCCAGGAATCCACCTCATGAGTATGGTTGTAAACCACATCCATAATGACACGAATCCCAGCCCTGTGAAGGGCCTGTATCATTTCCTTACATTCTCTTATACGCACAGTACCATCATAAACATCTGTGGCATAGAAACCTTCAGGCACATTGTAGTTAAGAGGGTCATATCCCCAGTTAAACTGTTTACTGTCACCTGTTTCGTCCAAAAAGCCATAGTCAAAGAAAGGCAACAGATGTACATGTGTAACTCCTAAGGACTTCAAATGATTTATGCAGGCTACACTTTCCCCTTCCAGGGTGAAAGCTTTGTACTTACCGCGATATTCTTTAGGAACGCCACTATCAGGAGATGCTGAAAAATCTTTGATGTGGAGCTCGTAAATAATATTTTCCTTTTGCACAGATGGAGACTTATCAAGCTCAAAACCGGGAGGATTGGTCTTGGACAAGTCTACCACCATACTGCGACAGCCATTTGGTGCACACGCTTTTGCATAAGGATCAGCCGTACGAATATCCTCACCGTTTTCGGTAATTACGTAGTCATACCAAACTCCATGAAGACTTTCAGGAAGTGAAGTTCCCCAAACTCCCTGCTCAAGACGATGCAGCTCTATGCATCTTATGGGATTGTCTGGCTTACTCTTGGAGTCCAGCTCCATAGCCGTTCCCCCGTCCGAGTAGAGATACAGCTTTACTTTTTCAGCAAAAGGAGCCCACAGTTTTACGATAGTCTCATTTGCGTTACAGAAGATACCCAGGTCATTTCCTTTATATTCATTTATAACATCAAACTTCTCAGAGTACTGAAAAGATACTTTCATATTATTCCGCCTAACCTTTTACAGCACCTGACAAGCCTTCCACATAACACTTCTGTGTAAACAGGAATAAAATGGCAATGGGGATGGATATCAGTACACAGCCCGCATAGAACTGAGTATAGAAATATTCAACATATTCCTTCTCCAACATTGTCCATAACCCGATAGCGATGGTGTAATATTTTGTGTCATTACCCATGATAACCTTGGCAAATATGTAATCCACCCAAGGTCCCATGAAGGTAGTTATCAATGTATAAGTAATAATGGGTTTGGAAAGAGGCACTGTTATTTTGATGAAAGTGTCCCATTTGGTAGCTCCATCTATATATGCCGCTTCATCAATAGTTCTGGGAATAGTATCAAAAAATCCCTTAGCCATGTAAAAACCCAGCCCCGCGCCGCCGGAGTATACCATAATAAGAGCAATCTGCTTTAAAACGCCTGTTTCCAGGAAACCAAGGCCCTTCAAAATGTAATAAATAGCAATCATCGCCATAAAGCCCGGGAACATTCCAAGAATAAGAGCAATGTTCATTAGTGGCTTTCGCATTTTGAAACGAAGACGGCTCATTGTGTAAGATACACAGAGTACAAAAAAGGCCGCAATAATTGTGCTGATGATGGCAATCACCAGTGTATTCATAAACCACCTTCCAAAGTTAATCTGGCTGGTGGGTTTAAACAGATTGATATAATTGTCCAGTGTAAAACCCTTCGGCCAGATATAGCTCTTGTAGGAGCCGGATTCCTTACGGAAGGAAATCAGAATTACATACAAAATGGGCAATATCCAGATAAAACTAAGGAAGGCCAAAAGTATGTGGCAAAGAGTATCTATAATAATTTTCTTTGTTTTCATTATTGGAAAGCCCCCTCATCTTTATAAGAACCGGTGTGTCGGTAAGTAAGCAGTGACAATACAGCAAGTATGATGAATACCATAATACCGATAACTGCGCCAAGGTTGTAATCCTTCTGAGTAATAGTCAGACGGTACAGCCAGGTTACCAGAATGTCGGTTTTTCCCGCAAAATAGTATTCCAGAGAGTCCGGGCCACCACCTGTAAGCAGGAAAATCACGTTGA
>JAZUFN010000265.1:0-7030 GCA_045640725.1 Lachnospiraceae bacterium | reverse complement strand
AGAGGCAGCAGGTGGCTACAATATCAGAGTGTTCAGAAGCCAGTATCCTGATCGTGATTTTGTAGATGAAAAGGGCAATCCTGCTTTTTATGATTCTTATGTAAAGAACTTTAATGACAGTGTGGGTATCAGACTGTTTGGCGGATATAAATGGCGTACCTTTAATTACGGCCAGGTGGCACAGGGACACAATTCAGCCTTTGTGGATGACGACGGCAGAGCATTTATTGTTTATCATACCCGTACTACCAACGGTACCGAGGGTCATTTCGTAAAAGTTCATCAGCTTTTCCAAAACAAGGAAGGCTGGCTGGTAGCAGCGCCTTTCCAGACCGATGGAGAGGTAGTGGACTACAATAAGGGCGTAGATAAGAAGGCAGTAGCCGGTCAGTATGAGATCATACTTCATGAACTTAATATTGATTATGCGAAGCTGGAGGCTAAGAAGCCTAAATTTGCTAATCTTAATGAGGACGGCACCATTACCGGAGCTTACGAAGGAAAATGGGAGCTGGTGGACGGTAAGCCATATATCTACATTACCATTGATGATGTATGCTATTCCGGCCTCATGTTCAATATGAAGGTGGAGAATTCCACTATAGAAACCACAGTATTTACTGCTCTCGGGGACACAAACCAGTTGACTATCTGGGGCGTGAAGAGCTTTAAATAAGTTGCCAAAAAAATCGGGAAGGTAAATCCTTCTCGATTTTTTTTGAAGAGAATGCTATACTTATTTCAAAAAGCAGATGTGGAGCAACAAATGGTTTTAGATGCAGGTATAGATAATTACATATTTGATTTATATGGTACGTTGATTGATATTCGTACCGATGAATGGGCAGCGGCTACATGGAAGAAATGGTATAAGTGCCTGAGAAAAAGAGGACTTAGGCTGCCACCCTACTATACTTTCAGAAAAGATTTTTTTGACTTGGATAGAAGAAAGCGAGAAGAAGCCGGGGCTTATGGAAAGTATAAGGCAGTGGAGATAGACATTATTCCGGTATACCGGGAACTTTTTGAAGGATACGGTAATGGCACTTTATCTGATGAGGTTCTGAATGAAGTGGCTTATGAGTTCAGAGTTTCTTCACGGATTTATGCTAAGCTTTTTCCTGGAGTAGAGGAAAGCCTCAGGCAGATATCTGCAGCCGGGAAGCATCCCTATATCCTAAGTAATGCACAAAGGTCCTACACTTGGCCGGAAATTACTATGTTTGGCCTGGACAAGCTCACAGAGGATCAGCTTATTTCCAGCGATTTTGGCTGTATGAAGCCGGAAAAAGCTTTTTTTGATATACTACTGGATCGGTATAATATGGACAGGGACAGAAGCTGCATGCATGGTGATAGTGAGTCCAGTGATATAGATGGTGCCAAAGCGGCAGGCATAAGATATGTGCATTTGACAGGTGAAAACCATCCTAATGTTTTTTACATGAAGGATTCTTGCAACAGGACATGAATAGTAAAATAATAAGAAAGAGGTAAAGCATTATGTTTTGGGATTATACTTATATACTTGTATTAATTGGAGCACTGATCAGCCTTATGGCTTCTGCCAATGTGAATGGGACCTATTCCAGATACAGCAGAGTGCTCAGTATGAGGGGCTTAAGAGCCGAAGATGTGGCAGAGCAGATGTTAAGAAGCGCCGGTATCTATGATGTGTCCATACAGCACATTCGCGGCTCACTTACAGACCATTATTCACCTGGTGAAAAGGTATTAAGACTGTCAGACAGTGTATATGGAAGTACCTCTGTAGCAGCTATCGGAGTGGCAGCCCATGAGTGCGGACATGCCATACAGCATCAAGAGGGCTATGCACCCCTTAAGCTCAGGTCCATAGCGGTACCTATGGCCAATTACGGATCTTTTCTGTCATGGCCTGTCATTATACTTGGACTTATTTTGGGTAGCTTTAATCTTACGCAGCTTGGTATAATTCTTTTCTCCTTTGTTGTTATTTTCCAGCTTATTACTTTACCTGTAGAGTTTAATGCTTCAAGAAGAGCATTAAAGACATTAGAAGGCAGTAGTATTCTTATCGGTGAAGAAATGACAGGAGCAAAAGCAGTACTTTCCGCTGCGGCTCTCACATATGTAGCAGCACTTATTTCATCCGTTCTTCAGCTTTTAAGACTGATTATCCTTTTTGGTGGAAACAGGAGAAGAAGATAAAGATAAGCGGAGATAGTTATGAGAAGAAATCCTGATTATTTACTAAGATATATTGGTGGCAGACCTTATTTACTTGTAACAGCCTGTAAAGGGGAGCTGCCTGCAAGCAGTATAATGCTTAATGACAGTGGAGCAGCTATCTGGCAGCTGCTTCAGGGGGAGATGACTGAAGATCAGCTTGTAGAAAAGTGTCAGCTCTATTTTGAATGTGAGGACAAGGCTGAAATGGACTTTGTAGCCAGGCAGACCAGGAGCTTTTTAAAGGATATGATAAGTAAAGATCTGATTTGCGATTATCCTATGGGCAGAATTGAGAAAGAGATAAGAAGCTTCGAAGTAGTAGAAGAGCACTTTGAAGACCGGATAAATGAGCCTGAGATTGGCAGGTATAAAATTGGTGGTCTGGGCCTTAGAATTTTCGGAGACAAGGAGGTGCTGCCTGACAATTTTGAGCTATTCAGGACAGAAGAGACTGATTTTTCAGCAGAGCAAAAAGTACAGCTTACTATATGGCCCAGAGATAGAGAAATAGGCCCTTCATATCTGGCTAACAGATACGACATGGATCAGGCAGGCTTCATTTCAGCTATTGGACTTACGGTACTTAAGGCACGTAAGGGATATGTAATATTATTTGATGAACTGCCTGTAAGATGGGTTTTTATTAGTAAAGACGGAAGATTTTCAGAGATTGTATACTACGAGAAGAATGAGAATACAAAGCATGCCATTTACGAGGCCGGCAGGCTGGCATTTTCCTATTTTGCCGGGATGAATGGCCATTTTATGCTTCATTCGGCTATGCTTTTACATAATGACAGGGCAGTCCTTTTCTCTGCCATGTCAGGAGTGGGAAAAAGTACTCATGCTGCCCTCTGGAAAAAAAATTTCGGCAGCCATATATGTAATGGAGACCTGGCTCTTCTTACCATGGAAGAGGGAAAGGTCATAGCCTATGGAATGCCCTGGTGCGGCACTTCTGAAAGCTGTGAAAATGGAAGATGGCCACTGGGGACCATAGTGCTTTTAAGTCAGGACCCGGAAAATCATGTGAAGGAGCTTACCGAAGATGAAAAAGTGATTCATATACTGAATCGCTTAGTTTCACCCAATTGGACTGAAGGGCAGCTGGATGACATGCTGGCTTTTGTCAAGGATATGGTCTGTCAAACTGATGCTTTCAGACTTTTCTGCAATATGGAAGACCAGGCAGCAGAGCTTTGCAGAAAGCGGGTGGAAGGAGCTTGCTGGGACTAAATCAGAAGCTCGACAGCATTTCCAGGATTTCATCTGCTGACAGAAGCTTACAGCTCTTGTCTTTTACGGAATATACTCTTTCACACTGTTTTAAAACTGAAGGGCGATGGGTAGTGACTATAGTGGTGCGGGGGTAAGCATCTGAAAGGATGTTGCCCAGCACTTTTTTTTCTGTTTCAATATCCAGGGCAGAGGTGGCTTCATCCAAAAGAAGAATGGGAGATTTTCTTAGTAAGGCTCTGGCAATGGAAAGACGCTGAGCCTGACCTTCTGAAAAACCGCCTCCTCTTTCCAAAAGGGGAGTATTGATGCCTGCAGGCAGCTTTTCCACAAAGTCCCAGGCACAGGCCATTTTAAGGGCATCTGTAATTTCTTCGTCACTGGCCTCGGGATTGACATTACGCATATTGCCGGCAATAGTACCGCTAAGCATAGTATTTCCCTGGGGAACATAGGCTATAAGCTGACGGACAGAGGCACTAAGAGGAAGGTGCAGGTCGCTGGTCTCAGGAGTGCTGTTGCCGGCACAAATATAGCCCTGGCCCTCGGCTGTGTTAATGATGGAAAGCAAGAAGCGAAGCATGGTAGTTTTACCCTCGCCGGAAGGGCCTACCAGTGAAATGATTTCATGAGGGTGGGCTTCGAAGCCTGCGCCTGCAAATACTTCAGTGCCATTGGGGTAGGAGTAGTAAATATCTCTTATTGAAAGTCCTATGCCTTCATCTTTATGAGTGTCAAAAAAGTTTTTTACTTCTTCCAGCATGGAGTAATCTTCCTTGGGCAGCTCAGATAAGGCTTTATATCTGTGTATGGAATTTGAAAGTCTGATGATGGTAGGCATCAGCTGGACAAAGCTGCTGATAGAAGCAGACAGGCTGCCGGTCAGAGTAATAAAAAGGGTCATGGTACCGTAGGAAATAGCCCCACTCCACACTCTGTATATGCCCCATCCATAGACCGTATAAGTGGTAAAGAGAGAAATCAGGGTAAGGAAGAGGGCATTAACAGCAGAGCTTTTCTGATATTTTACGGAGCTGTCCAGATTTTCCTTTTGCAGGTCTTTTAACTGATGCTTAAGCAATCCCATCATATCCAAAGCCTTTACAGTCTGAATATTACCAAATACATCCTGGTTAAAAGCGGACAGCTTTGTGCCGGTCGTATAGGTTTCCATATTGGCTTTTTTCATTTTTCTTAGAGAAAGCTGGGAAGAAAGGAAGCTTATGGGCAGACAAAGAAGGGCAATAATGGCAAAAGTGTAATCGTATTTAACCACTATATAGAAGCTGGATATTAATTTAAAGGAATAGTTTAGAATATTGGGAATCAGGGTAAGTACATTGGTGGCAATAGTAGATGAATCACCGTTCCAACGCCTCATAAGATCTGCAGAGTGAAGGCCTGAAAGATATTCCCATTTCGATTCAAGGATGTTCTCAAATAAATCGTATTGAATCTTATTTTGCATAGTCAGATTGATTTTTGATGTAATAATCTGGCTGATTTGAGATACAACAGTGGTGAAAATAGTAGTGGCAACAAGAAGAATGAAGGTCCTAAGCAGGGCTGCAGTCTGGTGACCTGTAATCATATCTACCAGGTCTCTGGATATCAGGCTACTAAAAAGGCCTACCAGAGTGCCGGTTAATCCGAGCACAGAAAAAAGAAGGATCAGATACCAGTTCTTTTTCACCAAAGGTGCCAGCCATATAAGCTCCTGTATACCTTCCCTGCCGCGTCTGACTTTATGTTTGATTTTAGCTTTACTCACTTTTTTCATAATTAATGATAAACTCAGGTGGCCGAATGCCACCTGAGTTTTAATAGCAGATTATGTTAATATGTTTCTGATTTTATTTGTAATGCATGGAAACCAGGCGAATGCTTCTTACGAGCGCGCTATCATTGGCACCGGAGCCGGAAACACCTATGGCAGCATCACCTACGCCATTATTCTTGGCCTGAAGTATTCTGATTCTCATATCAATATTCTGGGTAGCATTAAGAGCGCCGTTATAGGTAATGGAAAAGCCGTTTCCCAAAACCTGGAAAGTGGTATCCGTAAACTCAACTTCGAGATGGTCGATGGCGAAGCCTGTTGTAAATGTCATGACCAGTGGTCGGGTATAAGCGTCGACAGCTTTACCGGCATAGTGCATTCTTAATCGCGCATCAGAGTGGCCGCCTGAGTTGTGGCTCCAGTCCTCGAAAGCCCATGTCCAATCGCTGGCTGCAGGAGTGCTGGGCGTAATAGGAGTGGATGGAATGCCCGGAACAAAGGTGCCGGGGTTGCCACTGTCTGCATATACGCCTTCTGACATAGTGTTTATAGTTTCTAATGCTGGGGATGTAAAATCTTTCATATTATCTCCTTGTTATCTCCTTTGCCGCGACCTTGTTATCTCCTACTATTGAACGCAGTGAAGTGAACATTCCCTGCGTCTATTACAAAAAAATATTTGGTGGGTACAATATATGATGGAAAAAAAGAAAAGTCAACAAATCCCCAAAAATACTATAAAAATATAATAATGTTTTAACTACCTTGACATGAAATACATAAATTATGTATAAGTAAGTAGATACGGATTTTTGACTTAAGGGGTTACTATGATTAAAGTATTTTTGGCAGAAGATGAATATGTAGTTAGAGAAGGCATAAAGTCCAAAGTGGCTTGGCGGGAGAACGGCTATGAATTTTGCGGTGAGGCGCCGGATGGGGAACTGGCACTACCTATGATAGAAAGTGCCCGTCCGGATATTCTTATTACTGATATAAAGATGCCCTTTATGGACGGACTGGAGCTGGCAAGACTGGTAAGGGCCAAATATCCTGACACGGAAATAGTTTTTCTCACCGGTCATGCTGAATTTGAGTATGCCAAAGAAGCTATTAAAATCGGAGCCGCCGAGTATTTGTCCAAGCCTGTTAACAGCACTGAGCTTTTGCAGGCCCTGGCGCCCATAAAAAGAAAAATCGAGGAGCGCGAGCAGGAAAAGGAAATGCTGGACTTTTACCGCTCTGAGATGAAGGAAAACACAGAGCATGAGAAAAGCGACCTTTTTACTGAGCTGGTATCCGGCAATGGTCATACGGCAGAGCTTTTACATATGGCAGAGGAGCTGGATATAAATCTGGTGGCGTCCTGGTACAATATTTTATTACTTAAAGTAAAGAGTAATTACCATGAGCAGGTGGAATTTTCCAAGAGTGTTTTGAAACGCTTTAATGAAATTGAGGATATGTGCATCGAGGGTAATCCTCTGGCCTTTGACAGGGCACCTGAAGGTAAAGCCTATATTTTTAAAGCAGGAAGCCAGGCTGAGCTGGAAAAGGAAACAGATGATTTTGTGAAAAATGTTAAAGAAAAATTTGACAGCCATGCCCATATCAGGTATTTCGGAGGTATCGGTGAGCCGGTCATGAGACTGGGAGAGCTGGCCCGCTGCTATGAAAGCGCGGAACATGCCTTTGCTTACAGATATCTTATTGAGGATAACAGGATTATACGAAACGGCGACGTGAAAGCCTTCACTGAAATACAGGGGAATAACGAAGTAATAGTACCGAATCAGCTGGACC
>JAZUFN010000264.1:0-10360 GCA_045640725.1 Lachnospiraceae bacterium | reverse complement strand
CATCTATCTGAGCTGCTTTTTCGTCTGAACAATTTAAAACAGATCTGTTATCAAGGTACTGGCTCTCTACTGTCTCCAAACTAACAAGACCAATCTTTTTGCTCATACCAAATCTTGTAACCATGTTTCTGGCTATATTAGTAGCCTTTTCTATATCATTGGCTGCTCCGGTAGTAATGGAACCAAATACCACTTCTTCGGCTGCACGACCGGCACAGAAGGTAGTAATTCTGGCAATAAGCTCCTCTTTTTTCATAAGGAACTTTTCTTCCTCAGGTGCCTGAAGTACATAGCCCAGACTCCCCTTAGTACGGGGAACGATAGTAATCTTCTGAACAGGCTCCGCATTTTTCTGCAGGGCGGAAACAAGGGCATGACCGGTCTCATGGAAGGCCACCACTTTTCTTTCGTCATTATTCATGATGCGGTCCTTCTTTTCCTTACCTGCAATAACGACCTCTACAGATTCAAAAAGATCAGCCTGAGTAACAAACTTGCGGCCACGCTTAACTGCCAAAATAGCTGCTTCATTAATCATATTGGCCAGCTCTGAACCTACGGCACCTGATGTAGCAAGCGCTATAGCCTCAAGATCCACATCATCACCCATATTAACATTTTTCGCATGAACTTTAAGGACCTCAACTCTGCCCTTAAGGTCAGGTCTGTCTACTATTACACGCCTGTCAAAACGACCCGGACGAAGAAGGGCCTTGTCCAGAACCTCCGGTCTGTTGGTAGCAGCCAATATAACTACACCCTTGCTGGCATCAAAGCCATCCATCTCGGCCAAAAGCTGATTCAAGGTCTGCTCACGCTCATCGTTGCCACCATAACGGGAGTCACGTGACTTACCGATAGCATCCACCTCATCTATGAAAATAATACACGGTGCCATAGCCTGAGCCTGCTTAAACAGATCACGCACACGTGATGCACCTACACCAACATACATCTCAACGAAATCAGAGCCGGAAAGTGAGAAGAAAGGCACCTTGGCTTCTCCTGCTACTGCCTTGGCAAGCAGTGTCTTACCTGTTCCGGGAGGTCCTACCAAAAGAGCTCCCTTGGGTAGCTTGGCACCAATTGCTGTATATTTACCGGGATCATGAAGGAAGTCTACAATCTCAGTCAGGCTTTCCTTAGCCTCTTCCTGACCTGCGACATCCTTAAATGTAACTCCGGTCTCTTTTTCCACATAAACTTTGGCATTGGACTTGCCTACATTCATAATACCGCCTGCAGACTTGGCTGCCATACGGTACATAAGGAACATAAAGAGGAATAGTCCACCGAACATAATAACGAAATCCAGCACAGTAGTCCAGATTGCTGACTTATTATCTTCAACTACTCGCTTATAGGTAACTCCAGCCTCCTCCAGGCGACCTGCCAGAGTGCTTCCATCCTCCAAAATACCTGTATAATAAGTGGTAGTGTAATTGGCTATTTTCTGCTCCTTAGGTGTAATAACCACCTTCATAGCTTCAGGATAAATCTCTACTTTATCAATCTCACCTTTTTCAAGCATATTGATAAACTCAGAGTAAGTAATTTCCTTATTGGTAGATTTATTTATGGATTGGGAAATCATCCTGCCCCAAAGCACCATAAAAAGGGCTACCACAAGACAAATAAGCAGTCCGATTCTATTATGAAATCTGTTTTTAAAATCTCTATTATCTTTGTTATTGCGTTGTGAATTATTGTCGTTCATCTTCCCTCCGCCAATTAAGATATTTTTTCTATGTATTATCTCAAATGATTGTGTTTAAATTATTAACACTTTAAGTATAAATTGAATATATTTTGCATTTTAAGACTTTGGCCCCCAGACTGCATCATCTCAAATTTACACATATTATATTCTCGCTGTTAAGGTTACGCTTCCTATATTCTTCAGCCTTTTTCACATCTCCCTGCCCCATGTAAAAGTCAGCCAAAAGATACAGGATGTCTCCCACTTCCACTCCGGCTTCTGTAAAAGAAGCTTCCAGCTCCAGCCCTTTTCTTATATCGCCTTTTATAATGGCACACTTCATAGCCACTGCCAGATCTTCATAGAATTCATAAGTCCCGGCCTCGGAATGCCTTGCAGCAAACCATGGCTCCGCCTTAAGGAAATCTCCGTTATCGCCACTGAAAAACAGCTCCTTGGCATACATGGAAAAAAGTCTGTCGGACATATGGGCATCTTTTTCTAAAATGCGTAAAAAAGCTGCAAAATCTCGCTTTGCATGATTCTCATGTGGTTTGTGAAAAATCTGAATATCCGAATCATAGACCACCGGCTCTGTCCGGACCGTTTCATGAATAGGATCAATCCAGGTCCAAGTACGAAGTCTTTTAAAAAGCTTGGGCCTTAGCTCATCCAGCTCATTATAGCACATGTTCACATCATCCGGATTCACATAATGCATCTGCACCACGTCTATTTCTGTATCCATCACCTTTTTAAGAGCAATCAAATCTCTCCGGTTCTTCTCGTCTACCACTTCATCCGCATCTGCAGAATATATGTAATCGCAGGTGGCATAGGAAAAAGCTGCATTGCGGGCTCTTGAAAAATCATCCACCCAACAAAAATCATATAGCTTATGGGTATACCCAGCCGCAATTTCCTTTGTCCTGTCTGTAGAGCCTGTATCCAGGATTATAAGCTCATCATAAAATCCCTTTAATCCGTCCAGACATCTTGCCAGATTTTTTTCTTCATTTTTAACAATCATGCAAACCGATACAGTAATCATGGATATTTCCTGTTTTAAAGGTAAGGTAAAATCATGCGAAGGGCTTTCCCTCTGTGAGAAATAGCGTTCTTTTCCTCAGGGTCCAGCTCAGCTGTAGTCTTTTGATACTCAGGTAAATAGAATATAGGATCATACCCAAATCCGTTTTCTCCACGAATCTCATGGGCAACATATCCCTCAATAGTACCACGAACCACTTTTTCCCTACCATCGGGCCACACAGCAGCTACTGCACAAACAAATCGACAGGTACGCTGCTCTTCAGGCAGTCCCGCAACCTGATTAATGATATAGTTATTCTTGGTAACATAGTCTGTGTCTCTGCCTAAAAATCTGGCTGAATATATGCCCGGCTGCTTGTCCATGGCATCTACTTCCAAGCCGGAATCATCAGCCAGGGTGAGGCAACCCGACTCTGCGGCAATAGCTCTTGCCTTTATAAGGGCATTTTCCTCAAAGCTACTGCCATTTTCCTCGGGATCTGCGGTAATCCCCGCTTCCTTCATGGAAAGTACTTCATAATCTCCGGTAATGATTTCCCTGATTTCTTTCATTTTATCCTTATTGGATGTGGCAAAAATTATTTTTGTCATAAATACTCCCGTAAATTATTGCTGCTTGGGCTGTTTAGGTGGCTTTGGCCCCAGAAAAGAATAAAAATAAGTTTTAAGCATACCATTGTATATTTTCCTGTTTTTATCAGGCTCTTTTCCAATATACTTTGGTGCCTCTTCCCAGCTGGTAATCATAAACATAGACCAGGCATCCAGATTTTTGAAGCTGTCCCCCAGCGTCTTGTAAAGGGCAGGAAGAGCTTCCTTTTCTTCAAGTCTTTCTCCATAAGGGGGATTGGTAATAATGAAGCCGTACTTTTTGGGATTACGAAGCTCCTTAACATCACGCTGCTGGAAATGAATATACTGATCCACACCTGCATCAATAGCGTTTTGTCTGGCTGCTTTTACAATATCTCCATCGATATCAAAGCCCTGTATATTCATCTCTACATCGGTTCTGATTTTTCTGTTAGCCTCTTCAACAGCTGCATACCACACCTTTTTCGGAATAATATTAGTCCATTCCTCAGCTAAAAATTCACGGTTCATACCGGGAGCAATATTGGCTCCGATCATGGCCGCCTCAATGGGGATAGTGCCTGAGCCGCAAAAAGGATCCACCAAAATTCTGTCTTTATTCCATGGGGTAAGCATTATAAGCGCTGCTGCCAATGTTTCCTCAATAGGAGCCTTGGCTGTCATTTTTCTGTATCCACGCTTGTGCAAGGACTCACCTGAGGTGTCGATACCTACTACTACTTCGTCTTTAAGTATGGAGACTCTTAAAGGGAATTTCGCACCTGTCTCAGGAAACCAACTTAATCCGTAATGCTCCTTCATGCGTTCTACCATGGCTTTTTTCATAATAGACTGAATATCCGAAGGTGAAAAAACCTTACTTTTTACAGAATTGGCCTTGGCCACCCAGAATTTTGCATCAGATGGCAAAAATGTCTCCCAGGGGATGGCCTTAGTCCCTTGAAAAAGATCTTCAAAGCTCTCAGCATGAAAGGCTCCTACTTTCCAGAGCACTCGCTCTGCCGTACGCAAATTCACATTGGCTCTGGCAAAAGCAGAAACATCTCCCGCAAAACATACCTTACCGTCAACAACTTCCGTAATCTCCAGCCCCAGGTCCTGTAACTCTCTTTTTAGTACTGCCTCCAGTCCAAAATGACAAGGGGCGATAAATTCAAACTTTTCCATGTAATTTCCTTTTCATCGCGGATTGAAAACCGCAAATATATCCATGTTTGAGTATATCAGAGATAATAATAATGTCAATACAAAACGCCCCCGCATAAAGCGAGGGCTAAGCATTAATCTTCCTGAAGATACTTTGTTAAATAGTCGATGAAATCCTTCATAACTACTTCCTTGTCAGTTTCATTAAGAATCTCATGTCTGTCATTATCATAAAGCTTCATGGTAACATCTTTGTAACCCAGTCCCTTATACTGACCATAAAGCTCATTTACAGCATTGCCACAGCCCCCCACAGGATCTGCTTTACCGGATGCCAATAAGATAGGCAGATTAACTCTTGTTTTCTTAATACCCTTAGTAGCTTTCATGGTAAGCTCTGTCAGGTCATAATAGAAAGAAGATGTGCAGAGGAAACCGCAATAGGGATCTTCAATATACTGATCTACAATTTTCTCATCCTTGGTAAGCCAGTCAAAAGGAGTACGAGTGCAAACTGAGGTATAGGCTTTGCCTCCGAACATTGCCTTGTCCAAGAATTTGGACTTGTGTCTGGGACCGCAGAAAAACTTAACTATCCCCGCTGCAAAAAGACCGGCACGACACTTTCCAACCTTTTCATAGGCTGTGCCACATATGATGGCGCAATCCATCTGATCGAAACGCTGAATAACATTTCTGGTAATGATAGACCCCATGCTATGCCCGAATATTGCATACTTCTCACTTCTTTTCATGGCGCTGACTGCCTTGATGGCGCTGACTGCATCCTCAATAACCAGCTCTGAGCCATTACTCTCAGCGAAAAATCCCAAATCATCGTCCTTAAGAGCCATACCATGGCCTCTGTGATCGTAGGTATAAACATCCATACCGACTTCATTTAATTTATGAATAAAAAGCTCATATCTCTCATGATGTTCTGCCATGCCATGAAGCAAAAGTACGGAACCGGTCACCTTTTCAGCATCTGTTTTGTAAAAGAAAAGCCGGATTTTATAATCTCCGGCTCCATTTATAAATAGTTCTTCCATTGCCATAATCTTTCTCCTTAGAATGCCACTGTATGACGAACAGATTCCTTGGTGACAGGCTTAAGCAAATAATCGTTAACATGCATACGCCAAGCGTCAACCGCATAATCTGTGCAGTCTGCAATTAAATTAACTACAACCTTTTTATTCGTTTTTCTAAGAGCTTCTGTAAGAGCAAAACCGGAAGTGGTAGGCATCTCTACATCGGCGTAGCAAACATCTACCTTCTTTTCTTCCGCATACCCCAAGGCATGCTGAGGGTCCTCGAACCCAATAACAATATCTTTAGGATAAACAGCCTTAACACAGCTGATAAGATTCTTCAACTCTTTCTTGTTTTTCTGAACAAGAACAATAACCATGTGATCCTCCAGTCTGTCCCTCAAGTCTCATAATAACGATGGGCTATCTGGTTATATACAAAATAGGCAACGCCTAAGAAAATAGTCAAATTCCCTTACTCTCCAATTATGGAGAAAAGCACAACCTCGTACATTCCGTAAAAATGAACGAGTAAAATTTTACTAAAATATGTACTACAAAAGTACACCAAATTTACTGTAAAATCAAGTAACTATATAAAGATTCATGGAATAAAGCAAAAATTTTTTTGGAGATAATTATTAAATCTACTTATGAGCCTTTTCCATGAGGTCTGCATTGGTCATTTCTGCCCAGCTGTACTGTGCCATATACTCTCCTCGGTAGGAATTTATGGCAATAGTATCGCCTTTATAGAAGTCATAAACGTCACATTTTATCTTATTGGGATCAATAGCAATCTGATTCCAGGTCTTTACAATGACATTTCCCACTCCCAGGTCTTTAAAGGTCTTTTTCATACTGGAAATGATAGTATGGGCCTGATTGAGTGTCGTCTTGTCAGTCGGCCTATCCTCCCAAAGAACGCCAACAATCTCACCGGTTTTAACAGCAGCGCCTGCTCTATCCACCAGAAATGCAAAAAGCTCTTTTGCCTTTTCTCTGGAAAAAGCCACCTGATGACCGTCAACATAGACCTGAAAATTACCGAAGGTCTGAACTCTTACCTCTTTATTGGAGCCCGACAAGCTGTTCTTCCAGTCCTGAGTAGTAGCATCCAAAGTCTCTGTAATATTCTTTGCCTCCACCGGCTTTAAGAGGTAGCCAACAGCATGCATTTTAAAAGCATCGTATGCATATTCGGAATATGCCGTACAAAAAATGATCCTGGTCTCCGGCTGAATTTCCTTAATCTTCTTCGCCAGCTCAATGCCCGTCATGCCTCTCAAATTAATATCAAGAAAAGCAAAGTCAAGCTTTTCACCATGTGCCTTCAAGTCGCTGGCATAATTGATGGCATCACTGCACACCTCGTAGCCTACGATTTCCTCATCAGGAAACACCTTTCCAAGCTCCACAAGCATATCTTCCAGAATCAATCTTTCATCGTCTACTGATAAAATGTTCACGCTTAATCGCTCCTCTACATATCCCCATTGTTTGCAAAATTTATTGGCTCATCCTGAGCTGTTACCTTGCTCCCTCGAGGAAAGATTTTATCATCAAACGCCTTTCCAGACAACCCACTTTAGACTTTTTTAATACTCTTTTTGAATCTATTACACTTATGTAACAATTCGGCCAAGAATTGCCTATTTCAGCCGTACAAAACTAGTCCGATGGTCCCATTACAAGCTTTCTTCAGGCTGGTCATAGTGCTCCAGACTCATAAGAATTTCTTCCTCTGATTTCACTTCAGTAGCCCTCATTGTATCATCCAAACCTGTAAGCGCAGCAAAGGGAGAAAACTGACACGCCCTATCCACCATGCTCATATGTTTTCTGGTCTTAGAGCGATGATGCGGCAAGTCTATAATATCTCCGTATTTTTTCATTACCTCTGCTTTACTCATCCCTTATGACCTCCCACTTCTCCGTTTCTTTCTATGGTAGTAGCCCCTTCCTCAAAATTCATTCCTCTAAGCACTGCATTTTTTCCAAACTTCTTTTTTATTTCCAAAATAGCCTTTTGCATGTTCTTTTCACGCTCTTCCAGACGATCTCTTTCTTCTCTTTTCTGCTCTATTTCCGATATGTCGGTAAAAAGAGACAATTGAGTGAAGGCTTCCTTTTCAGCCCTTCGCCTTTTTCCTTCGCTTTCAGGTATTACGTGGTTGGCTGTAACATTCAATCTTCTTATTGTCAGGCTTTTATCTACGATAGTAGAAAACAGCTCAGTCGTTTTTTTCATTATCTGACTGGTGCTGGAGGTAAAGCCATCAAGATTTACCGAACCATGAGCAGGCTTGGGCACCGGCCTACCGTAGTGGTCACCTGTCACTTCGCCTTTATAAAGCTTTGCCTTGTAGGGATCGGAAAGATTTTCATTATCATAGCCCACCTGGAGAACTATCTGATCGCACACAAGGCACTTATCTACCAGATCCAAAGCCAGCAAATCAGCCATTTCCTTAACTATCAGTAGCGCTTTGTCATACTCATAAGGGCTCTTCAGTACCTGTCCTGACGACAAACTGTTATTTTCCGGCTTGTAGGATTTGATATCGCTGATTCCGGCCGGTTCCCACCCCCAGGCATGATCGATAATAAGCTCTGCATTAACACCAAAAAGCCTATACAAAAGTGCTTCGTTGTGGTAATCATTTTCTTTTCCCAGAGAGCACCTGCATACATCCCCCATAGTATACATACCATACTGCTCTAATTTTCTGGATATTCCAGGACCAATACGCCAAAAATCAGTGAGGGGCCGATGGTCCCAAAGCTGCTCTCTGAAGCTCCTCTCATCAAGCTCAGCAATGCGTACGCCATTTTCGTCAGCAGGAATATGCTTGGCTACAATATCCATAGCCACTTTACATAGGAACATGTTACTACCTATTCCGGCCGTGGCAGTGATTCCGGTAGTATCCAGTATCTCCAGGATCATCTTCATGGCCAATTCTCTTGCATTCATTTTATAGGTATTTAAGTAAGCCGTAACATCCATAAATACCTCATCTACTGAGTATATATGAACATCTTCAGGAGCTATATATTTTAAATACACGTTGTAGACCATATTACTGTATTTCATATAAAGCTTCATTCTGGGTGTCGCAGCGATATAGTCCAACTCCAATGACGGGTTTTCTTTGAGCTCGGGAGCATTAACACTTTTCCCTGAAAAAACGCCGTGAGGTGAAGCTAAAAGTCTGGATGAATTCACTTCTTTTACTTTTTGGACAACTTCAAAAAGCCTTGCTCTCCCCGGTATCCCATAGGCTTTGAGGCTGGGTGAAACAGCAAGGCAAATAGTCTTTTCCGTACGACTCACATCCGCCACCACGAGATTGGTGGTAAGGGGGTCCAGCCCTCTTTCGTGACATTCTACCGACGCATAAAAAGACTTTAAATCGATGGCTATATATGTTCTTTTTTCAGAATTAGAGTTATTGTCCATATGATAAATATGATGTTTTTTTCTGTTTTTGTCAATGGGGACAATACTCTCATACGCAGAAACGGAGCTCATACGAGCTCCGTCTTTGTATTCCCTATTTGATTACTCGAACTTTGCGAACGCCGTCTATTTTCTTAACAGCTTCCACCAGCTCATCTGTAGCAGCATCCAAGTCCAGTACTGTATATGCACTGTCGCCCTTGGATTTGTTGACCATGTTATCGATATTAATACCGCATGCTGAGAAAACACCGGTAAACTGGGCCAACATATTTGGAATATTCTTATGAAGAATACATACTCTGGCATTGCTTCTGCAAACACCTGCATCTACCGCAGGATAGTTTACGGAATTGGTGATATTACCATTTTCCAAATAATCCACAATCTGCTTAACTGCCATAGCTGCACAGTTATCTTCAGACTCCTCGGTAGACGCTCCCAGATGAGGAATGGCTATGGTACTTGGCATATTGGCACTCTTAGGATTAGGGAAATCTGTAACATATTTCTTTACCTTGCCTGCCTTTAATGCTTCTGCCATATCGTCATCATTCACCAGAAGATCACGAGCAAAATTCAGTATAACTACGCCATTTTTCATCATCTTAATAGCGTCAGCATTTATCATGCCCTTGGTATCCTCCAAAAGAGGGACATGAACAGTGATAAAGTCACACTTTTTATATATTTCTTCTCTTGTCTTAACAGCTCTTACTGAAGTAGAAAGCTTCCAGGCATTTTCTACGGAAATAAACGGATCGCAACCATATACTTCCATGCCCAGGGCCGCAGCTGCATTGGCTACCAGAACACCTATGGCCCCCAGTCCTATAACTCCCAGCTTTTTACCGGCAATCTCAGTGCCTGCGTAGTTGGACTTGCCTTTTTCTACCATTTTGGCAATATCATTTTCACTCTTTATTGTCTTAACCCAGTCAATACCGCCTGTAACATCACGGGCTGCTAAAAGCATACCTGCAATAACCAGCTCCTTAACGCCATTTGCATTGGCACCGGGAGTATTGAATACTACTATGCCATTTTCAGCGCAACGGTCAAGAGGAATGTTATTAACACCGGCTCCTGCTCTTGCTATGGCAGCCAGCTTGTTTTTAAACTCCATATCATGCATGGTAGCGGAACGCACAAGTACGGCATCTGCCTCTTCCATTGTATCTACAGCCTGATAATCCTCGGTAAAATTGCAGGTACCGGCTTTGCTGATTTTATTTAAGCAATAATAATTATACATCGCCGCACCTCCTTATGCATTTTCCTGTTCAAACTTCTTCATGAACTCTACAAGTGCCTTGACGCCCTCGATAGGCATAGCATTGTAGATAGAAGCTCTCATACCGCCGACTGTTC
>JAZUFN010000263.1:0-21500 GCA_045640725.1 Lachnospiraceae bacterium | reverse complement strand
GTATTCGGTGCATCAGGTGGTGCATACGATTCAGACTACATGGCAGCTATTGAGGATGCTATCCTTCTGGGCGCTGATTCCGTTAACCTTTCTCTGGGCTCTGCTTCTGCAGGTTTTTCATACAGCACATCTTACCAGCATATTATGGACAAGCTTTCAACAACAGATACTGTTGTTGTTATTTCCGCAGGTAATGCAGGTCAGTGGGCTGATGAGACCACCTTTGGAAGCCTTTATGGTGATGATGTAAACTTCAATACGGTAGGTCAGCCTGGTTCTTTCACAAATGCTTTCACAGTTGCTTCAGTAAACAACTATGGCAGTATTGCAAATGGTTTTTCCGTAAATGGCACATTATACGCATATACAGAGAATACTGATTATGGCAATGCACCACTTGCTTCTCTTGTAGAGAAAGGTCCGGAGTTTGAGTATGTATTACTCGACGCCATAGGTGCTGATGAAGACTATGCCGGTATTGATGTAAACGGAAAGATCGTTATTGTAAGCCGTGGACAGACAAGCTTCTTCGAAAAAGCAAATATCGCTGTTGAACATGGCGCAGTTGCAACCATTATTTACAACAATACAGAAGGTTCCATCGGTCTCAACCTCACCGGCTATGAGTACGGTGCTCCTTGCGTATCTATTTACCAGTCTGCAGCAAATGAAATCCGTGAGGCTTCAGCTGCAACAGCTACAAGCGCTGCAGGTGTTACTTACCATACAGGTAAGCTGACTCTGTACAAGCAGATGATGGTCATTGCTTCATCAGATAAATTCTACACAATGAGCTCTTTCAGCTCCTTTGGTGTACCGGGTAATCTTTCAATGAAGCCTGAAATCACAGCTCCGGGTGGTGGTATCTGGTCAGTAAACGGCTCTAACAATGCAGGCGGTGGCGTAGACCAGTACGAGCTTATGAGTGGTACTTCCATGGCAGCTCCTCAGATCACAGGTATGACTGCAGTACTTAAGCGTTACCTGGAGACAGAGAGTGCTAAGAAGTTCCCGGCAGTATCTCAGCGTGCTATCGCTCAGTCTCTTCTTATGTCCACAGCGACAGCTATGAAGGATGGCAATGGTAATTACTATCCTGTATTCCAGCAGGGCGCAGGTCTTGCCAATGTAGACAAGGCTATGAACGCAGCTACTCTTATCATGATGGGCGAAAGTGCAACAGCTTCTGCTGCAGATGGTAAGGTAAAGGTAGAGCTGGGTGATGATCCTGCCAAGACAGGTGTGTACAGCTTTGATTTCAAAGTAACTAACGTAACAAATAAGAAGCATTCATATACATTAAGCAGTGATATTTTTACTCAGGCACTGATAGATGGTGAACTTTTGGCTACTACAGAGCTTATCGGAGCAGAGGTATCCTTCATCGTAAACGGTACTGATATTTCCAAGAAGCCTGTTAACCCTTACACTGCACAGGTAAAGGCTGCTGAGAAAGAATATAACAAGTCTGTGGATGCATACAATGACGCAGTGGATGCTGTAATAAAGGCTACAGCTGAGTCTACAGAAGCAAATGCAAAGGTAGTTCTTGCAACAGCAAATCTTGCAACTGCTAAGGCAAATCTTGCAACAGCAGAGCTTAATGAAAAGCTTGCAAAGGCTTTAAAGAAGCTGAATCCTAAGAAGTATGAAGCTGCAGTTAAGGCTGTAGAAAAGGCTAAGACAGAAGTAGCAGCTGCAGAAAAGACATTAAAGGATGCAAAGGCAGTAGCAGAGAAGTACAATAAGAATATTCAGGCTGCACTTAAAGTTCAGGCTGAGGCCGGAGCTGCCAGCATTAAGGCTGAGAAGAACCTTAGCTCACTTACAATTAAGGAGAAATCCTGGAAGGCACCTTATGAGGTGAATGTACTGACAGTAGCTGCTAATAAGGAAGCAGATGTTAAGGTAGTTATTAAGCTTAATAATGAGACCAAGAAGACATTTGATGAAAACTATGTGAATGGTGCATATGTTGAAGGATATATCAACCTTGATTCTCAGGATACTACATCCTCACACTCTATCCCTGTACTGGCATTCTATGGTAACTGGTCCGATGCTTCCATGTTCGATAAGGGCTCACATGTTGAGTACAATTACGGTTTAGAGGACAGAGCACCATACCTCTATGATATCAACAAATTAGACGGTAACAGCTTTATTGTTAATATGGACGGTGGCAAGTATCACTTTGGTGGTAACTTATTTGCAAATGATTCATATTATGATCCTACCCGCAATGCATTAAATAACAACAAGAACAAGATTGATTCCGTAACATACTCTCTTATTCGTGGAGCGGCAGCCCGTGAAGTAATTTTTGCAGATGCTGAAACAGGTGAGATCTATTACGACAGCATGCTCGTTCAGCAGATCGGTGCTTACTATAATGCAAATGCCGGCTCATGGGCAAATACAAAGTTCTCAGTAGGTATTAACTGGGATGGCACAGACGCAAAGGGTAAGAAGCTGCCTGAGGGAACAAAGGTAGTTATGTCCTTGATTGCAGCACCTGAGTATTATGTAGAAGATGGCATGATTGACCTGGAAAATATTGGTGGCGGCGCATTCTTCTCATCATTAGTTACAATTGATAATACAGCTCCTGAAGTTAATTATATCGGTTCATTATCCGGTCTTACCGGCTCTACAGCAGCAGATGGCACAGACGGTATTGTGATCGATGCTACTGATAATGAGAATATAGCTGCAGTGCTTCTTTACGCTAACAATGGTAAGAAGCTGTTAGGCAGAGCAGCAATAGGTGAGTCAGGCTTCTTCAATATCCTGACCACAGGACTTAAGCCTGATATCTATCTTGTCAGCGTAATAGACTACGCAGGAAATACTTCTACATACCGTGTTTTCCTTAATGTGGAAGCAAGTGAGACAGTTGAGAGCATCGCTCTGGATAAGACAGATGTTACTCTGATTAAGAATAATGCCATTCAGCTCCATGCTACATTAACACCTAATACTCTGGTAGACAGCAGTGTTACATGGTCATCTTCAGATGAAAGTGTTGCTGTTGTTGATGCAAACGGCATAGTACTTGGTGTGGGTCTTGGTGAAGCAAAGATCACAGCAACATCAGTACTTGATCCTAAATTTAGTGCTACATGTAATGTAGAAGTTATTGAGATTAACACAAATCTGAATGGTGTTGTTTGGGACGAGGTAGGTGAGGTATGGTTCGCTGAGATCAATACTGCCAGCCTTCCAAATTATAAGAAGCTGACTTCTGCTTCTTCAGATCAGCCTATTAACGGTCTTGCTTATGCAAACGGTAAGCTTTATGCATCTTACATCGATACATCCAGTGAAGTAGGTGGGCTGTTCATCGTAGATCCTTCTACATTTGAACTTGAAGCTGTAGGCGAATCACAAATCTTTTATGCAGATATTGCAGAAGCTCCAAACCTTTCAGGCCTTATCGGTCTCTATTATAACTATATAGTTATGATTGATCCTGAGACAGGAGATTATCTGGGTGCATTTAATTACCTGGGTGAAGCAGAACTTGTAGGTATCACATATGCCGGTAGTGTATTAAATACTTACTATGGTGCATACCTTGATACATATTATATGATTGATTCTGATGGTAACATATACTATGAGGCATTCATTAAACTTGCAGGCAGATACTACTACTTCAATGGTGCAGAGGATGCATTAATGGGAGCAACAGGCATATCCAGTGATGTTCCATACTTCCAGTCCCTCTACTACGATGGTGAGTATACTTACTATGCAAACTTCAATGAATCAACAAATGATGTAGTGCTTTATGCAATCGATATTGACTATACAGGCGATATCTATAGCCTTGGTCATTTCGCTGACGGCGTATGGCCTATTGCAGGACTTACCAAGCTTGGTGAGGTACAGGCAACAGGTAAAGCTGCAGCTTTCACAGAAGCTAAGGTAGCTACAGAAGCAGTATCAAGCATTGAGAAATAATACTGACATTTTTACAAAGGGCGTTCCTTCGGGAACGCTCTTTTATTTAGATTTTTCACAATTATTAGTCTTTTTTAATTAACAATTAATTGCCTTTGCTATATAGTGGTAAAAGCAAGTAGTAGACTCTTTAGTACTCAGTGTCATATTATTGCATCCCTTCGAAAGGAGTCGAAGGATTTTGTTTCAAGGAGGAAATGATATGGTTTTTAATATTTCATCCCTGGTGGATAGGGGCTATTCCCGTATCGATACCGAGCGAAAAGAAGCTAGAAAAGAAAAGTTCGAAAAAACCGGCAAAACAGAGAGCACAGTCGATATTGGTAACGGTGATAAGGCTGCCGTGTCACGTTTTGAAAGGGTAGGCAAAATAGAATTTCCGGATAAAAGTACAGGCATTTCCCAGGGCAACGAGAGAAATCTGTCGGAAAAAGCCAAACAGATGCTGGAGGAACTTAGGGCAAAGTACGGCGACCTGGATATCTTTGTGGGAAACACCGAAGATGATCTTCAGGCTCTGACTCAGTATGGCAATAAGGAGTTTTCGGTTATTTTTACCAATACGGAACTGGAGCGCATGGCTGACGAGTCTGCTTACCATGACAGTCAGATAAAAAGCATGGAAGCGGCCCTGGAAGAGGCGAAGAGCATAGCCTTTAAGCTGTTTGAAGAGGGAGATAAGACCCAGGTAAATTCTTTCAGTATTTCCTTTGCGGAAAACGGGCTGAAAAAGTTTTTTGCAAATCTGGAAAAAAGACCTGAAACATCCATGGAGAAGGTGGCGGAAAGAAAGCATATCAGCCGCTTTGATTCTTATATCAGAGAGCAATGGGAAAGCGTAAAACGTACTACTGTTTCTGCTGCCACAGCTGACGAGCTTATGGACAAAATAAGGAATGTCAACTGGGAAGAAATAGAAGAAACCAGAAATGGAGACAGGTATAATTACTCAGTATAATATGAGCAGAGCGATAGATTTACTTAAAGAACATAGTGATGCCGAATACGCTGCATTCCAAGCCAAGCTGACGCCGGGGATACCGGTGGAAAGTTTTATCGGGGTAAGGGTACCGGAGGTAAGAAAGATAGCCAAGGCTTTTATTAAAGAGCCTGAAGGCAGGGATTTTTTAGATGAGTTGCCGCATGCCACCTATGATGAGAATATGCTGCATGGACTGCTGATATCTGAGCTTAAAGATTACTTGGAATGTGTACAAAAAACCGAGGAATTTTTACCCTATGTGGACAACTGGGCAGTGTGCGACATTATGTCACCTAAAATATTCAAAAAGCATAAAGTAGAGCTTTTACCCACCATAAAAAAGTGGGCGGCTTCCTCCCACACTTATACCTGCCGATTTGGTCTGGGGATGCTTATGAGCCATTATCTGGACGAGGACTTTAAGGCAGAATATCTGGAAATACCTGCATCAGTAAAGAGCAGTGAGTATTATGTAAATATGATGATTGCCTGGTTTTTTGCAACAGCATTGGCCAAGCAGTGGGAAGCTACCATTCCATATATCCTGGATCACAGGCTGGACAAATGGACTCATAACAAGACTATTCAGAAGGCAGTGGAAAGCTACAGGATTACAGACGAACAAAAGACTTATCTGCGAAGCTTAAAGTACTAGCCAAGCCCCTCAGATGTAAATGATATTAGTAACAAAAAAAGGCGAAGAGCCTTAAGAAAGCCCCTCCTATTGACGAAATAAGTAATGGAGTATTAATTACTTTTTTCGCGAGGAGGGGTTTATGTATATTCAACATAATATGCCGGCTGCAAATGCCAATCGAATGCTGAAATCCACCTCCCTCAATATGGCAAAGACCATGGAAAAGCTGTCTTCCGGATATAGGATTAACAGGGCGGCTGATGATGCGGCAGGACTTGCAATTTCAGAAAAAATGAGAGGCCAGATTCGGGGGTTGAATCAGGCGGCAAGAAATGTGGAAGATGGTATTTCATATGTGCAGGTGGCGGATGGCTCGCTGGTTGAGGTACATGATATGCTTCATAGGATTCATGAGCTTTCTGTACAGGCAGCTAATGGTATATATGTGGATGACGATCGGGAAAAAATAGACGACGAGGTCCAGCAGTTAAAGGAAGAAATTGATAGAATATTTGAAGATACGGAGTTCAATACCAAGCCAATCTGGCGCGGGGAACCGGAAGAGGTAGAAAATGTAATAGGAAGTACATCGGTAGTAGCGATTTCCATTTCATCCAATTCTGCCAGCAATACTATTACCGATGCCAACAGAGAGGCTTTTCCCAGAAGTAATATTTCCGTCAAAGCCGACGACAACGGCCTCACTTTTTCCTGGAAGGCTTATAACGGAAATACCTATACCAGTGAGACCATTCCATGGGATGCAGATCCTACCGGAAATCATTCTTACAATATAGGGAATTATCTGGACAAAACGGCGCATCCTGAGCTGACGGGAATAGATTTTACTTATAGCTATAATGCTATTAGTGAAATGACGGTCAACGATATAATAGCAGCATTGAATGGACGTAGCATAAGTGCCTGGGACAATTCCTCTGAAACAGTAGTGGCCAATGCGGGGACGGATGGAGGTATCAACTTTGGAGTAAGTATGCCTTATTCTGTACAGCTGGTAGCCAATCAGGGCTATGATTCCACGGATAATTTGTTTATTGAAGGCAGTAATCCTTCCGGAGGAAAATATTCTAATGTTTCCTCCACAGATCCCTTGGAATTTTCCTTCAACATGAGAAATATCGGGAAGGTGAATGCAGTATTTTCCAACGCTTATTACTATGGTACCGATGGCAGTGAAAACAGCAGAGGTCTGTGGTGGGATTGGTATACTTATTCCGGGGGCAGGTATAAGAACAACTTGGTCTACTACTTCCCTACCGGAAAAGCGGGGAATGTGGACAGTCTTAAGTATGCTCTGGATAATGCCACTGCTGCTACGCTGAATTCTGCCACCAGGCCCAGTAATGGAAATGTTGTATTTGAATATTCTCTGGTAGCGGAAAATCCTTTTACCACGACATACGGTGATACAAATCAAACTCATGTGGGATCATTTTCCGTAACATTTCCCATAGACCATACTACGACAGCAGCTGATTTGGAAACTATGTTTAACAGTGTAACAGGTCTGGATATTAATCCAAGCAGCGGTACTCATACATATACTATCTACAATAGTGCAGTGCCTAATGCCAAAAGTATTATTACTGATATCACCAGAACGGATGTAGAGTATAAGGGAAGATTGATTATCCAGTGCGGGGCTAATGAAGGGCAGCGATTGATCCTGGACTATCCCACAATGAATAATGAGTATCTGGGGATAAGCAATCTGAAAACCGATACTCAGGAAAATGCTTCTGAAGCCATTACGGCGGCACAAGAGGCAGTACAGAAGGTGTCCAAGGTGCGCTCTCTCTTTGGAGCCTTTCAAAATCGTCTGGAACACACGCTGGCTTATGATGAAAACGCCTCTGAAAACCTGCAGGCAGCTGAAAGCAGGCTCAGAGACGCTGATATGGCTGAAAATATGGTGGATCTGTCAAAGTATAATATACTTCTCCAGGCAGGTCAGGAGGCACTTTCCATGGCTAACAGCTCGCCGGAGAGAGTACTGGAACTGCTTCAGCAGTAGCTATATTCTGCTAAATCTTAATCTCCCTGACCGCTGTCATGCTGTCTGCCAGCTCATACAGCCTATGGGAGATGGAGATGACGGTACGGGATTTGGCGGCAGCCCGCAGGCTGTCCATTACCTTTTGCTCCGTATCAGTATCCAAATTGGCGGTTATCTCATCCAAAAGCAGTATTTGAGGGTCGGAAACAATGGCTCTGGCAATGCTCAGCTCCTGCTTTTGCCCCTGAGAAAAAAGGGAATCCGAATAGGGAGTATCATAGCCCTGTGGAAGGGCATCTATAACGGCGTTTATGCCTGCAAGGGCAGACGCCTTTTTTATTGCGTTTTCGCTTATGGAGGAGTCGAAAACGGTAATCTGATCTCTGATGGTACCGGGTACCGGGCGAAAGGTCTGTTCCACATAGCCAAAAAGCTGACGCTTGCAGCAGTCGGGAATCAGATCCGCATCCAATCCATTTATGATTACTCTGCCCTCTATAGGCCGGTATTCACCCAGGAGTAGCTTGAATATGGTGCTTTTCCCTGCGCCGGTGCGACCTGTGAGAGCCACGTATTCCCCGGCTTTTACGGAAAATGAAAGGTCATTAAGCACGGGTTTTCCATCTTCATAGGCAAAGTCAACATGGTCCAAAATAATACTGTCGCCGGAAAAAGATGCGTCTGATATTTGCCGGGCTTTTGTATCGTCGGGCTGTATGCGTTGGTCCTCATTCAAAAATTCTTTGATTCGGCTGATGCCTGCCATGGCTGACTGGAGGGATTGAATCTCCATGCCTATGGCTTCTAAAGGGGAGAAAACTTTGGCTACGTAGGCAATAATAGCAACTGCCGTGCCTACAGTCATATTGAAAAAGCTATGCCAGATACTGTTGGATGCGGCTATATAAAAGAGCAGAGCTGTGATTACGGTGCTGATTATAACTATGACGGGGGAGTAGACAGCGTCAAAAAAGTTGTTTTTTTCCTTGGCGTAATAGCCCTCCTGAATGCGATCATCATATTTTTTCTGAAAATAAGCTTCCTTGCGGAAAATGTGAATCATGCGGATATTTCTAATAGTTTCAGGCACCTGCCCCGTAACTTTTCCTATGGCTTCCCTGTATTTCTTCTGATAGATCAACATTTTTTTCTGGGCCAGTCTGGTAAAGGCAAAAAGGATAGGTGTAACAGCTAAAAGGAGGATGCCCAGCCCGGGACTCTTTACAAATATTACAAATATTATGCTTAATACCTTGCAGATGTCCACTATCATACTAATGATGCCTGAAGCGAAAAGAGTCTCCACAGTATCTACATCACCTACGAAGCGTGAGGTGGTCTCACCTGAATCATGGAGGGAATAGTAGGATGCGGGCAGACAGGTAAGCTTGCGGCACATAGCCAGGCGGACATTACGGGTCAGGCGCTGGCCAAACCGGGTAATAAAGACCTCCTTTAGGGCATCGAAAAGGCCGGAAGCGGCCAAGACTGCAAAGTACAGTAAAGTAACACTGAGAGTAATTTCTCGGCTGTCAATGAGGCTGTCCACTATTTTTGCCAGTACCAGAGGCGGTAGCAGGCTGAATGCTATTGCCCCGGTTACAGTAATGAGTATGCAAATAATGGTGGCGGTCTCTTTTTTTAAGGTATCCAGAATAATGGGAGTAAGAGGGGATTTTTTCATTATTTATCCTCCTTTTCTGCCCGATGTGTACTTCCGGGTACGAGTATAAAATCTGCATTTTCCAACAGGTAGGTCCTGTGGGTAATCAGGAAAATCACGGAATTTGGACATTCACGGATAATGGATTCAAGTACATGCTTTTCTGTAGCCTTATCCAGAGCAGAAAAGGGGTCATCCAGCACCAGGATGGGAGCGGAATGTAAGAGGGTGCGGGCCAGGGCTATGCGTTGTTTCTGACCACCGGAGAGGCGAATACCGCCTACGCCTATTGGTGTATTTTCCTGCCTGTCCATGGCAAGGACTTCCTCGTAAATATCTACATCCTGAAGAAGCTTCTTTACATCTCCTTTATCTCCCAGCAGGATATTTTCCGCTATGGTGTCACTCATGAGCTCCGGGTCATGGCCCATGTAGGATACGTAAGCAGCTACCTGGGCTGAGGAAAAATCTCGTAGCTCACGGCCGTTGATAGTAAGGGAACCGCCGTAATCCTCCTCCATAAGGAAGATTTTTCCCAGGGTGGACTTGCCACAGGCTACAGGCCCTGTGACTCCGATGATTTGCCCGCTTTTGGCAGTAAAAGAAATATCAGAAAAAACAGGTGATGCTGCTCCGGCATAGGTAAAGGAAAGGTTTTGGGCCTTGATTTCTACTTTCTGCGGCAGGACTGTATCGGAGCTGTCTGATAGGACAGAGTGATTCTTGGCATCGGCCATAAGTGGCTTAATGCGAGTCCATGAAGCTCTGGCCTTCTGTACTGAATTAAAGAGCTTGGCTATCTTGGAGGACTTGACGGTAAGCTTGGAAAAACAGGACAGAAAGGCTGTAAATGTGGCTATATCCCAGCCGGTCCAGCCGGTGCCCAGCACGTTTTTACTGCCGAAATATATAACAAATATAACTCCTATGCAGGTGATGGAGCGATAAAGGTGCTGGGGAGAGCTTTCCAGAATCCCGGAGCGGACTGATTTTTTTTCATAGTCATCAAGGATCTTTTCATAGCGGGAGTCTGCTGATTTTTCCTGGCCGGTAATGCGGTAGAGAAGAGACGTGTCGATGCGGTCCAGGGTGGCCTGATTCAGACGACCGTTGCTTTCTTTGGCTAGTGCTGCGGCTCGGGTTACGGGTTTCTTTAAGCAGGCAGCTATGATATAGGGGATGGGAATGAATATTAGGCAGATGAGGGTCAGACGGAAATCATAGATTAGCAGTAAAGTGAGGTAAGAAAGAAGGGCGACTCCCGTATCGAATACCTCTGTAAGAAATTTTCTCATGCCTTCTGCACAGGTATCCACGTCTGCAACTGCTTTGGTAATAAGGGCCCCAGCACCCTCCTTTTCCAAAGCGGCACGGGACTTGTGAATAAGGCTTTCGTAGAGAGTCAGCTTCATACTGCGGGAAACCTTATTGGCGAAAGAGCGGACGTAAAGCCTTTTAAGAAAGCGAGCCAACTGGACCAGAAGAGTGATACCCACATACAAAAGACAGACCTTAAACATATGTGAAAGCTGTTTTTGGCCTTTATATATATCATACAAAGTCTGGGCCAGAAGACCCTCGAAGATGGGCCCTGCTGCCAGACCAACATTATAGATAATGCCTGTAACGGCGGTGCCGGCCAAAAGCAAATACTCTGCTCTGAGATAGGATGTTATTTTGTCGGGATTGTTGTTTCTCATATATTCTCTCGTGAACATTTACTGATGACATCATTATAATCGTTTTCTTGTAAAAAGAGTATTATTTTTGTATAATTACTTCATCCGGAGGCGGGAAAATGCGTGAGCCGGAAAGACAGTTTGACAAAGTAGGATGACCTGACTTATAATTATAATTTGCAAAAATGATAAAAAGGGCGAAAAGCCCATGAAAAGAGGAAATATATGGCAGATTTTACAAAAATTCGTACACGTTACGCACCAAGCCCTACAGGCAAGATGCATGTTGGTAACCTTCGTACAGCGCTTTATGCTTACCTTATCGCAAAGCATGAGGGCGGTGATTTCATTTTCCGTATCGAGGATACGGATCAGGGCCGTTTCGTAGAAGGAGCTACAGATATTATTTATCGTACCATGGAAAAGACAGGCCTTATTTATGATGAGGGACCTGACAAGGATAAGGGTTGCGGTCCTTACGTTCAGAGTGAGCGTGTAAAGGCAGGCCTTTATATGAAGTATGCCAAGGAGCTGGTAGAAAAGGGCGAGGCCTACTACTGTTTCTGTACAAAGGAGCGTCTGGAGACCCTGAAAACAGCTGTTACAGAAGGTGGCGAGGAGATCAGCCATTATGACAAGCATTGTCTCCATCTGTCCCAGGAGGAAATCCAGGCTAATCTGGCTTCAGGTATGCCTTTTGTTATCCGTCAGAACAATCCTACAGAAGGTACCACCACTTTCCATGATGTGGTATACGGAGATATTACAGTAAATAACGAGGAGCTGGACGATATGGTTCTTATAAAGTCCGACGGCTTCCCTACCTACAATTTTGCCAATGTTATTGATGACCATCTGATGGGCATCACCCATGTGGTCAGAGGTAATGAGTATCTTTCCTCTACTCCTAAGTATACCAGACTTTACAATGCTTTTGGCTGGCAGGAGCCGGTATATATCCATTGCCCTCTTATTACCAACGAAGAGCATCAGAAGCTGTCCAAGCGTTCAGGCCACTCCTCCTTTGAGGACCTGGTAGAGCAGGGCTTTTTACCTGAGACAGTAGTCAATTTTATGGCGCTTCTGGGCTGGTCTTCAGGCACTGAGCGTGAGATTTATACCCTGCCTGAGCTGGTAGAAGCTTTTGATTATCATCATATCAATAAGTCCCCTTCTGTTTTCGATATGGCTAAGCTTAAGTGGATGAATTCAGAGTATATGAAGGCTCTGGATGATGCCAAGTATCTTGAGCTGGCACTGCCTTACGTAAAGGCCGTAGTGCAGGCTCCTGTAGACTTGGAGAAAATCGCTCTTCTGGTAAAGACACGTATAGAGACCTTCTGCGATATAGCAGAAAAGATAGATTTCTTCAATGCTCTTCCTGAGTATGATCTGGAGATGTATTGCCACAAAAAGATGAAGACTACCAAGGAGTCCTCACTGGCAGTACTTAAGGATCTTCGTCCTCGCCTGGAGGCACTGAATGACTATTCCATGGCAGGTGTTGAGAGCGTACTTATGGCTTACATTGCTGAAAAGGAAATCAAGAACGGTCAGGGCTTATGGCCTGTACGTACTGCTGTTTCCGGCAAGCAGATGACACCCGGCGGCGCATACGAGATTATGGAGATTCTGGGCAAAGAAGAATCACTTCGTCGTATCGACAAGGCTATTGAGCTTCTTTCTGCAGTGGTTACAGAATAGTAATAATCAGCGGGCACAGCCCGGAGGTAAAAATTGAATTTAAACGAAGCACAGATGTGTGCGGTTAATCACGTGTCGGGCCCGGGGATTTGTCTCGCGGGCCCCGGCAGTGGTAAAACTGCCACGATTACCAGAAGGGTTCTGCACTTGGTAAAGGATATGGGCATCCCGCCGGGCAGTATTTTGGTAATCACATTTACAAAGGCAGCGGCTATAGAAATGAAGAGCCGCTACGAGAAGCTTCTGTACGACAGTGGCGGGGATTGCGAGCCCCGAGGCACAGTCAACTTCGGTACATTTCACGCATTTTTCTTTAAAATTCTCAAGCAGGCATATCACCTGGATGCATCTTCCATTATTCGTGAGAGTGAAGCTTACAAGTTAATATCTGATTTAGTGGATGATCTGGCCATTGAACCCTATAACAGGGCAGAGTACATTACCGATGTCAAAAACGAAATAAGTCGTTTTAAAGGGGGCAGAATTTCCATTGAGGATTACACCGCATTGACTATGGATGCGGATTCTTTTCGTTATGTTTTTAAAGGCTATACGGAGGCTCTCAGAAGGCGCAGACTGGTGGACTTCGATGACATGATGACAGAGACGGAAAAGCTGCTCAGAGGCCGGCCTGATATACTGGATATTCTCAGAGAAAAGTATCGTTATATTATGATTGATGAATTTCAGGATGTGAATCGTCAGCAATACGAAATAACCAGGATGTTGGCTGCACCTTTGAATAATCTGTTTATTGTAGGGGATGACGACCAGGCAATATACGGCTTTCGCGGGTCTGAGCCGGGCATAATGCTGGGCTTTAAAAAGGATTATCCCGACGCCAAGGAGTATTTTTTAAATGTTAATTACCGTTCCAAAAGGAATATTGTAGAGGCTGCAGGACGGGTAATAAGCCATAACAGCCATCGCTTCCGGAAGGATATTCAGGCCTTTCATGAAGCCGGCGAAAAAATCAGAGTGTTGGGATTTCAGCATCAGGAGGATGAATTAAGGGAGCTGGCATCCATGATTATGGAGGACTACAGGCGTGGGCTTTTGTTTTCACAGATAGCGGTGCTTACCAGGACCAATGGCGCTGCCATGCTTTTACCCGGAGCATTAACAGAAGCAGGGGTGAAGTTTTGGATTAAGGAAGGCGCAAAAGATATGTATTCTCACTGGGCATGCAGGGATATACTGGGCTATATACAGGTGGCTGGAGGGGACTACAGCAGGGATGCCATGCTTTTCATAGCCAATAAGCCGGCCCGCTACCTGTCCAGAGATATGTTTCCGCCGGGGCAGGAAAGCTTTGACAGGCTGAGGGAGGCTTTTAAGAGCAAGCGTTGGGCAGTCACGGCCCTGGATCAGCTGGAGTTTGACCTGGGGATGATAAAAAGAGCTTCGCCGATAGCGGCTATTACCTATATAAGAAAGGCAGTGCGTTATGATGAATATGTAAGGCTGCAATGCGAGAGACTGCATCAAAAGCCGGACGAGGTGTTTGAACTGCTGGAAGCCTTTCAGAAAGAAGCCCGGGGCTTTTCTTCCAGGGAAGACTGGCTGACACACATAGAAAAGGTGAGGGCAGAATTTTATCGCAGACAGGAGCTGGATGCAGGAAAAAAAGAAGAGGCTGTTACTATTACTACTATCCATGGATCCAAGGGGCTGGAATACGACAGCGTCTATATTATAGGGGCTATCGAAGGCAATACCCCTTATATAAAGGCTGAAACAGAGGCGGAAGTGGAAGAAGAACGACGTATGTTTTATGTGGCTATGACCCGGGCAAAAATGAAGCTAACCATCAGTTATTATACGAGCAGAGAAGGATTCAAATGTCAGCCCTCCCGTTTTTTGCAGGAAATGAATGAATAGTCTTGTAATGGTGAGAGTTAAATGGTATATTTAAACGGATAATAGTGCAGTATATGCACGGAAGAAGGAGTTTGAAAATATGATTTGTAAAAAATGCGGTGAAGAGATTGCCGATGATTCAAAGTTTTGCCCTGTCTGCGGTGCAAAGATTGAAGCAGAAGCAGCTGTAGAGGCACCGGTAGAGACACCGGCAGAGGCACCAGTAGAGACACCGGCAGAGGCAGCTGCAGATGCACCGGCTGAGGTGGCAAAGGAGACACCTGCTGAGACTCAGGCAGCACCTGCAGTGGAACCTGTTCCTACTACAGTTGATCCAACAGTTGCCATGAAGGCTTCCGGTAAAAAAGTACTGGATGTTTTACGCAAGGTGCCTGCAAAGGTGTGGGGAATAGCAGTAGCAGCTATCCTTGCAATCATTGTTATCTGTAATATCGTTTCCTGCGCCGGCAAGAAGAGCCCATTCATTACTGTGGACGCTAAGGAAGGATTTGTAATCGATACAGCTGATTCTCTGATTACATATACAGGTAAGAAGATTGCTATTGATGAAGGAATCTACAGGAGCGAATTCAACTACAATAACACTTTTGCTACAGTTCTTGATTTGGACAACGTGCTTTGGGCAGTTAATACAAAAAAAGCCGTAAAGATTGCTGAGGATGTTTCTGATTTTACAATTTCCCTTTATGGTGATACTGTAGTCTACAAGGTAAAAGACGGTAATGACTTTACGGTATATGCCTATGATGTAGCCAAGAAGAAGTCTAAAAAGATTTATGATGACAATTATTCAAGCGTAGTTATTTCCTCAAATGGTAAGTATATCGCTCTTTGCAATACCGATGGAGATCTTATGGTTTCCAAGAAGGGCGCAAGTGCTAAGAAGGAATACTCTGATGCCAGACCTGTTGCTATTACAAATGATGGTAAGAACATCTTCTTATTAAAAAATGATAAGTTCTGCCTGAACGATGAGAAGATTTGTAACAGGGACAGTCTTAGCAAAATCAGCTTCAATATTACAAGAGATGAAGTTCTTTATTCCGTAAACGGCTCCACCTATTACTTTACGGTAAAATTCAAGGAGCCTGTTAAGGTTAAGGGCGACAGCCTTTCCGGTGTGATACTTCCTGAGAATACAGCATCAGTAGGAGGTAATTATGAGACTACCTACGGCGTTAAGTCCTTTAATGGTATAACTCTGAATCTGGAAGGTGCTGTATACTATATGTCCAAGAAGGGTGACAGCATAGAGAAGCTTTGCGGCGGTTACAACGATTATGTTATGTCTTCCGACGGCAGAAGCCTTGTTTATACCAGTGGTGGATCTATTTACAAGATAGCAGATGTCAGAAAGACTGCTGAGCCAAAGAAGCTTGGTAATGAGCTTGATGCAAGAATTCTTTTTGCCAGTGATGATCTCAAGACAGTTTACTATGTAAATACTGATAGAGAGCTTCGCTTCTTAAAGAAAGACGGCAAGGGCGAGCTGATTGCAGATGACATCAGCGTATATGGTGTATCAAGTGCAGTAGCGCTTTATGACAAGAAGCTTAAGTGTATGGTTTATGCTAATACAGATAATGAAATTCTTACAGCAAAGACCACAAAGAAGTCCAGACAGAAGCTTAGCATGGGTGAGGTTAATCCTATAGGTATCTTTAGTAATGGTACAAACACTTATGTTTATGTGGTGGATGAAGATAATAACAGTATGATTTATCATGTTACTTCCATAAAGAAGGTAAAGAAGATTGCCACCATCGATGCGACTTCAATAATGGGTAAATAAGACCGGTCAATTTTGAAAAAATACTTGACAAAATGTGACTCCGTGCGTATAATACACTCCGCGTGTGCTATGCGCACGGATTTTTGTGTGTTTATAACAAACACAGGCAGCCACTAAATGTTTTTAATATCATCAGGAGGTGAAAGATTAATGCCTACATTTAACCAGTTAGTAAGAAAAGGCAGACAGACATTGGAGAAAAAGTCTACAGCACCTGCTCTGTTAAAGGGTTACAACTCCCTCAACAAGAAGGCTACAGACACATCTTCTCCTCAGAAGCGTGGTGTATGTACAGCAGTTCGTACTGCTACACCTAAGAAGCCTAACTCAGCTCTTAGAAAGATTGCCAGAGTTCGTCTATCCAACGGCATCGAAGTAACAAGCTATATCCCAGGTGAGGGTCATAACCTTCAGGAGCACAGCGTTGTTCTTATCCGTGGCGGAAGAGTAAAGGACCTTCCAGGTACTCGTTACCACATCGTAAGAGGTACATTAGATACAGCAGGCGTAGCAAAGAGACGTCAGGCTCGTTCTAAGTACGGCGCAAAGAGACCTAAGGACGCAAAATAAACCAAGTAGTAACTAATAACAATTTTATTTGCATTAGCTATTTATCACAGGCTTAATTTTCATTTTCAAACTTAAGTGTGGCTGTCGGTTTGGAGAGATAAATTACTTGTGCGGACACATAGCAATGTGAGTACCTATGAATTAATTGACCGGATTTATTTATCGGTCGCTATTAAGGAGGGAAGTAACGTGCCAAGAAAAGGACATATTCAGAAAAGAGATGTGCTTGCAGATCCTATGTACAATTCTAAGATCGTAACAAAGCTCATCAACAACGTAATGCTCGACGGCAAGAAGGGCACAGCTCAGAAGATCGTTTACGGAGCATTCGCTACAGTAGCAGAGAAGACAGGCAAGGACGCACTTGAGGTTTTCGATCAGGCTATGAACAATCTCATGCCAGTACTTGAGGTAAAGGCTCGCCGTCTCGGTGGTGCTACATACCAGGTACCTGTAGAGGTTAGACCAGAGAGACGTCAGGCTCTCGCTCTTCGTTGGTTAACAACATATTCACGTGGTCGTGGTGAGAAGACCATGGAGGACAAGCTTGCAGCAGAGATCATGGATGCAGCAAACAACACCGGATCTGCAGTAAGAAGAAAAGAAGATATGCACAAGATGGCAGAATCCAACAAGGCATTCGCACATTATCGTTGGTAATCAATATAGGAGGATTATACCATGGCAGGCAGAGAGTATCCGCTTGAGCGTACCAGAAATATTGGTATTATGGCTCATATCGATGCCGGTAAGACAACTCTTACTGAGCGTATTCTTTATTATACCGGTATCAACCACAAAATCGGTGATACACATGAAGGTACTGCAACAATGGACTGGATGGTTCAGGAGCAGGAAAGAGGTATCACAATCACATCCGCAGCTACTACATGTCACTGGACACAGGAGTACAGACACCAGAAGATCGCTGGCGCTCCTGAGTACCGTATCAACATCATTGATACACCAGGACACGTAGACTTTACAGTAGAAGTTGAGCGTTCACTTCGTGTACTTGACGGCGCTGTAGGCGTATTCTGTGCAAAGGGCGGCGTTGAGCCTCAGTCCGAGACAGTATGGCGTCAGGCTGATAAGTACAATGTACCTCGTATGGCTTTCATCAACAAGTTGGACATTTCAGGTGCAAACTTCTTCAATGCAGTACATATGATCAAGACAAGACTTGGTAAGAACCCTGTAGTTCTCACTCTTCCTATCGGTGCTGAGGATACATTCAAGGGCGTTATCGATCTGTTCGAGATGCAGGCTTACCTGTACCTTGATGATAAGGGAGATAACATCCAGATCACAGATATCCCTGCAGATATGGCAGATCAGGCTCAGGAGTACAGAGACAAGCTGGTAGAGCAGATCTGCGAGCTTGACGATGATCTTATCGAGATGTTCCTTGAGGGTGAAGTCCCTGAAGAGAAGGCCCTGAAGGCTGCTCTTCGTAAGGCTACAATCGCTGGTACAGCTATTCCTGTACTTTGCGGTACAGCTTATAGAAATAAGGGTGTTCAGAAGCTCCTCGATGCAGTTATCGAGTACCTTCCTGCACCTACAGATGTTCCTGATATCGCAGGTACAGACCTTGATGGTAATGAGACCAGCAGAAAGTCTTCTGATGAAGAGCCTTTCGCAGCTCTTGCATTCAAGATCGTATCTGACCCATTCGTAGGTAAGCTTGCTTACTTCCGTGTATACTCAGGTACATGTAATGCCGGCTCTTACGTTCTTAACGCTACAAAGGATAAGAAGGAAAGAGTTGGTCGTATTCTTCAGATGCATGCAAACAAGAGAGAAGACCTTGAGAAGGTTTACTCCGGTGATATTGCAGCAGCTGTAGGTTTCAAGTTCACAACAACCGGTGATACAATCTGTGATGAGAAGGCTCCTGTTATCCTCGAGTCTATGGAATTCCCGGAGCCGGTTATTTCCGTTGCTATCGAGCCTAAGACAAAGGCCGGCCAGGATAAGATGGGTGAGGCTCTTGCAAAGCTTGCAGAAGAAGATCCTACATTCCGTGTTGCTACTAACGAGGAAACAGGCCAGACCATTATCTCCGGTATGGGTGAGCTTCACCTTGAGATCATCGTTGACCGTCTCCTTAGAGAGTTTAAGGTAGAGGCTAACGTTGGTGCTCCTCAGGTAGCATATAAAGAGTCTCTTCTTAAGGAAGTTAATATCGACTCCAAGTACGCTAAGCAGTCCGGTGGTCGTGGTCAGTATGGTCACTGTAAGGTTATCTTCACACCTATGGATGCTAACGGCGAGAAGCTCTTCGAGTTCGAGAACACTGTTGTCGGCGGGGCTATTCCTAAGGAATACATCCCTGCAGTTCAGGCCGGTATCGAAGAGGCTATGAAGTGCGGTATCCTTGGCGGCTATCCTGTACTCGGCGTACATGCTAACTGCTGGGACGGTTCTTACCACGAAGTAGACTCCAACGAAATGGCATTCAAGATTGCCGGTTCCATGGCATTCAAGGAAGCTATGCAGAAGGCCGGCGCTCAGCTGCTTGAGCCTATCATGAGAGTTGAAGTTACAGTTCCTGAGGATTACATGGGTGATGTTATCGGTGATATCTCATCCCGTCGTGGTCGTATCGAGGGTTCTGAAGACGTTAACGGTACAAAGCTTATTAAGTCTTTCGTTCCACTTTCCGAGATGTTCGGTTACTCTACAACACTTCGTTCCAAGACACAGGGTCGTGGTGCTTACTCAATGTTCTTCGAGAAGTATGAGGCAGTTCCAAAGTCTGTTCAGGAGAAGATTCTTGCAGAGAGAAAAGGTAAGTAATTAAATTTATCTTGAAAAATTACGGGGTATTGATTATAATACCCCGTATAAGTGCAAAATTTACCGTTGTCCGATGGGCATACGGATAAATATAGCAAACAAATCAAATCTTATTAATTTAAGGAGGATTTTTGTAAAATGGCAAAGGCACATTTTGACAGAACCAAAACCCATTGTAACATTGGTACCATCGGACACGTTGACCATGGTAAGACAACTCTTACAGCAGCTATCACAAAGGTACTTGCTGATAGAGTAGCTGGTAACACAAAGGTAGACTTCGAGAACATCGATAAGGCTCCAGAAGAGAGAGAAAGAGGTATTACAATCAATACCGCTCACGTTGAGTATTCTACAGATAACAGACACTATGCTCACGTTGACTGCCCAGGTCATGCTGACTACGTTAAGAACATGATCACAGGTGCTGCTCAGATGGATGGCGCTATCCTCGTAGTAGCTGCTACTGACGGTGTTATGGCTCAGACAAAGGAGCACATCCTTCTTGCTCGTCAGGTAGGTGTTCCTGCAATCGTTGTATTCATGAACAAGTGCGATATGGTAGACGATCCTGAGATTCTTGAGCTCGTTGAGATGGAAATCACAGAGCAGCTTGAGGAGTATGGTTTCGAGAACTGCCCTATCATCAAGGGTTCCGCTCTTAAGGCTCTTGAGGATACTACAGGCGAGTGGGGCGACAAGATCATGGAGCTTATGGCTACAGTTGACAGCTTCATTCCTGAGCCTCTTCGTGAGAACGACAAGCCTTTCCTTATGCCAGTTGAGGACGTATTCACAATCACAGGTCGTGGTACAGTTGCAACAGGTAGAGTAGAGCGTGGTGTTGTTAAGGTTAACGATCAGGTTGAGATCGTTGGTGTTAAGGAAGATACACGTACAGTAGTTGTTACAGGTCTTGAGATGTTCAGAAAGACTCTTGACGATGCTCAGGCTGGTGATAACGTTGGTGCACTTCTTCGTGGTGTTCAGAGAACAGAGATCGAGCGTGGTCAGGTTCTTTGTAAGCCAGGCTCAATCAAGTGCCATAAGAAGTTCACAGCACAGGTTTACGTTCTTACTAAGGAAGAGGGTGGCCGTCATACACCTTTCTTCACAAACTATCGTCCTCAGTTCTACTTCAGAACAACAGACGTTACAGGCGTATGTAACCTTCCAGAAGGCACAGAGATGTGCATGCCTGGCGATAACATCGAGATGAGCATCGAGCTTATCCATCCTATCGCTATGGAGCAGGGTCTTGGTTTCGCTATCCGTGAGGGTGGTAGAACTGTAGGTTCAGGTAAGGTTGCTACAATCGTTGAGTAATCTTAACTGAAAGTTTAGAAAACCAGCATTTTCAAGGCTTCCGGGAATTCTCCCGGGAGCCTTTTTTTCGTTAAAGACGCTTTAGCACACTAAAGTATATAGGTTCGTCGCTCTAAAATGGCTCTATTTTTTGAGGTTTAGAGCCAAATCAATATAAAAAAAGCTCCCAGAAGTCTAGGAGTTATCGGCGTAATTTTTAATTTATCTATGCTTCTCCACGAGCATTTCTAGCGTTTTCTGCAGCATGCCTTCTTGCAAGTTCTGGATAATCAGGATGGCCTATTTTGGATTGTTCCTCAAGAGCAATTTTCTTTTCAATCCAAGCATCCAAAGGTATCCTTTGATATGGGTATTATTGGAGACTGTATTGGCAATAAAGCGGAAGCATTATATTAACAGTATTTATACAAACATCCGGAGTGATATGAGGTCACTTGCGGGTGTTTTTTATTAAAAAACACATCTAAATATATTTCGTGTA
>JAZUFN010000262.1:0-12496 GCA_045640725.1 Lachnospiraceae bacterium | reverse complement strand
TTCTTTATAAAAATCTTACACTCTCGTGTTTTTTACTCTTTCATTAAACCACAAATTGTATTATAATGAAAATTAATTAATATTGACTGTTTTATTATCTTCGCTAATCCAAGGCCTCATCTATTAACAGTCATATTATAATCTATCACGTGTGCTTATTTTTCGTAAAAATCAGCTTTATTATAAACCTGATTCTCTTTATAAAAAACGGACTTACCGGTTTTTTTACGAAAATATCATTCAAATTAAAGGAATGGCAAAAGATGGGACTTTTGCGCACATGCATTACATCGTACATAGAAAAAGGAGTTAAAAATGGACATCAATTACGAGCTTTACAAAGTGTTCTACCATGTAGCCAGATCCCTTTCCTTCTCAGATGCCGCCGCAGAGCTTTTTATCTCTCAGTCAGCTGTCAGCCAGTCTGTAAAAGTATTGGAAACACGTCTGGGACAAACGCTTTTTATCAGAAGTACCAAGCGTGTTACCCTTACCAAAGAAGGCGAGCTTCTTTTTAAGCATATTGAGCCGGCCATAGGTCTTATTACAAAGGCTGAAAATCAGCTCTCTGCAGCTCTGGATACCGGTGAAGTTCAGTTCAAGATAGCTGCTTCCGATACCATCTGCCGTTACTTCCTGGTACCTTATCTTAATGATTTCCATCAAAAATATCCGGATGTGCATATCAAGGTCATCAACGCCTCCTCTTCCGGCTGTGCAGCCCTCCTTGAGGAAAACAAAGCGGACCTTATAGTTACCAATTTCCCCAATCCTACCTTGAATAACACCATGAAGGTACAGCCCATCGCTGAATTCACTGATGTATTCATCGCTAATAAAAAATATTTCCCATATGAAGATGAGGAGCTGACTCTTCGTAAGCTTTCCGAGCTTCCTATCCTCATGCTGGACAAGACCAGTACCACTTCCATTTTCCTGCACGAGCTCTTCAGAAAGGCCTCCATCGATTTGGTGCCATCCATAGAGCTGTCCAGTAACGACCTGCTGATTGATCTGGCCCGTATCGGACTGGGTACAGCCTTCGTTCCGGATTTCTGCCTAAAGGGTCGTGACGATGACAATCTCATCACTATCAATACAAAGGAAAAGATACCTACCAGAAAAATAGTGGCAGCCTACGATGATTCATTGAATCTCTCAGAGCCTGCCCAGTATTTCCTTAGTAAATTAAAAGAAAATATGTAAAAAAAGACAGTGGGCATCAAGCCCACTGTTTTTCATTCTAAAACTTCAAATAGCTCAGCACTTCTTTAGCTGCACCGTCATAGTCTTTATTCACTATTTCTACTACATAATCGCATATCTCAGCATTATGTTTTTCATCTTCAATAGAGATAATACGATTAACCTTATCCTCCACAGTAGTATTCTTGTTGAGAATTTTGGTAAGCAACTCCTTCTTATCCCGCTTTAAATAAATGGTATATACATTGTCATAACAGGACTTTAATGCCATAGCTCCGCAGATATCCATGGAAGCCAGCACGTTTTTTCCTTTTTTCAGAATATCATCTATATCCTGCTTCTTGCTGCCATAGCCATGGCCGGCATACATGGTAGACTCAAAAAGCTCACCACTATCCTTCATCTCGTAAAACTGACTTTTGGAGACATAATTATACCAGTCTTCTTCTCTGATAGCGGTAGGGTCTTTTGTAGTATAGCACTTAAGCTTTTCAAAGCGGTCAGTAGTCTCCAATATCTTTTGTGCCAGCATGGATTTACCGCTGCCTGAAGGCCCTACCAGTATTACAATAGTGGGCTCCTCCAGCTTGTCATCTACAAAGCTATAGCTTTTGGCAATCACTTCAACCAGCTTCAAAAATTCATCATAGGTATTTACAGCCAGCATACCTGTGGCATTTTGATTCCAGGGCTTTCTCATAAGAATAGGGTAAGCTGCATTGGATTTAAATACGTTATGCATACCATCATCAAAAAGAATATCCACCTGTATCTTATCTTTTCTGGATCCCATATATATATTGGTCTCCGGAATCTCGGGAAATTCTTCCAGCAGCCTCTTGGCTCTGATTCCCATATATTCAGGAGGAATGGACGTAGAAATAAACACCTCTGTCATTTTGGAAAGCTTACGGACAAATTCCTTAGCTCCTTCTATTACCGGCTGATTTTTATAAAAATCGGGATCGTTAAAGAATTCGAAAATAACGTCAGCTCTGGTGCCCAGCTTGCCCCATCTGTCTACTTCGTATATGGTAATGGGCGGATCAAATTTATACTTTTCATTGGCCAGCTCTATTGCATACGGAATGCATTCCAGCAACAAATCATCAACATCAAGAGCTGTAGACATTCTAAATCGTTTTGACATGCATTCCCCTTTCTTTTTCTGAAAAATTATGCCTCTGCTTCTACCAGTTCAATCTCAAAATTCAATTCCTTACCTGCCATTTCATGATTGGCATCGAAGGTAATGGTAGTCTCTGTTTTCTCAGCAACCATAACAGGGAATGGACGTCCCATCTCATCCTGCAGATATACTCTCTGGCCGGCGCTGACATTTTCTGCCCCCGGCATATCAGCTATCTCTACCGTAAAAATAGCCTGTGGATCAGGCATGCCGTATGCTTCTTCCGGCATAAGATGAATCTTCTTCTTTTCACCCACTGCCATATCCTTAACAGCTTCATCAAAGCCCTTAATCATCATGCCGGCACCGCATACAAATTCAAGAGGCTCCCCTCTGTCGTAGGAGGAATCAAATTTGCTGCCGTCATTAAAGGTACCTGTGTAATGTGTTTTTACTTTTTTACCATTGTTATTAATATCGCTCATATTCTGTCCTCTTTTATCTTTTGATTACATTACTCTAAGGATTCTCACACCCATATGATCTACAGGTATATCGCTGTTTTTCTCAAACTTTTCTCCTGTAAGAATATCCACTGTATCTGCATAAAGCCTGATGACCTCTGCATCTCCTCTATGATTCAGTGCAAAAAGGAAGGTACCGTCATCGTTGGCTCTGATAGTAAGTTCAATCCCCTTTGAAGCATCACCCAGCGACTGAAGTCTCTTTTCTGCAGCTATGTTTTTTACAAAATCATAGTAAAACTCTTCATTGGATGAAGTAGCTACATAGTAGGCCTTGCCATGGGCGTAATTGTTGCAGGAAATAACAGGCATCCCCTCGTAAAAATCCTCTTTATAGCTGCAAAGAGACACTGCTGACTCCAAATGCATAAGGTCACACAGAAGACGTGCAGGATATTCCTTCCCCATGTACTCAAAATGGTTCTCCCTGGTAGGTGGCAAAGCATCTATTTCCTCTACCCACACTCCCATCAGATCACGAAGTCTGCCGGGGTAACCACCTATATCTACCAAGTCACTTTCATTTACATAGCCTGAGAAAAATGTAGTAACAAAAGTACCGCCTTTTTCTGTATATTCTTTAATACGTTCAGGGAAATCCCCTTTCACCATATGAAGGATAGGCGCCACAATTACTTCGTATTTTGAAAAATCATCATCCGGTCCTATCATGTCTACCGGAATATGATTTTCCATAAAGGCCTTATAATAGTGTCTTACCTCTGTCGGGTAGTCAAGAGCTGTGCTGGGGCCCTGTGAATAGTGAATACTCCACCAGTTATCCCAGTCAAAAATAATAGCAGCTTTGGAATTGGTACGAGCATTAAGGGTAACGTTACCTATCTTCTTAAGCTCCTCTCCCAGAGCAGCGACCTCCTTGTATACTCTGGTCTCTGCTGTGCCTACATGATCGATAATGGCTCCATGATATTTTTCGCTGGCACCGATGGACCTCCTCATCTGGAAAAACATTACGGTATCCGCACCGTGTGCTACAGCCTCGTAGGAAACCAGACGCATCTCACCCGGACGCTTAAGAGCGCAGTACTGATGCCAGTTAACCTGAGAAGGTGTCTGCTCCATAAGCCAGAATGACTGTCCACCTTTCAGGCCACGCATAACATCGTGCCACATGGAAATCTTAGCATCTTCTGCATCCACATCAGGATAATTATCCCAGGAAACAAAATCCAAATAAGGTGCCCAAGCCTTATAGTCAAGGGCCATGAAATAACCCATGAAATTGGTGGTGACAGGTATCTCCGGAGTATAGTGTTTAATAGCGTTATACTCAGCCTTGTAGTTCTCCAGGGTCATATCAGACTGGAATCTCCTGTAATCCAGTGTAATTCCCTGGAAGCAGGTGTTTTTGTCTCCATCCCAATGCTCAGAAAGATTGTTGGGTGCAACTATCTCATCCCAATCATAAAAGGTATGGCCCCAAAAAGCCGTGTCCCAAGCCTTATTCAGATTGTCCAGATTTTTATATCTGACACGAAGCCAATTTCTGAAATCATGCTCACAATTTTCACAGTAACAGTCTGCATTATACTCATTGGACACGTGCCATGCCACAATATTCTTGTAGTCCCTGTATCGTTCTGCCAGCTTGCCGGCCAGCTTTGCAGAATAGAATCTGTAGGTCGGACTGCATGGACAGGAATTATGACGTCCTCCGAATTTTCTCTTTCTGCCATCGAAATCCACCCGAAGGATGTCCGGATATCTCTTGGCCATCCAGGCCGGATGCGCTCCGGTAGATGTAGCCAGACAGACCTTCATATCATTGTCCGCTGCCATTTTCATTATCTTGTCCAAGCGCTTAAAATCGTACTTATTAGGCGCCGGCTGTAGCTCTGCCCACGCAAATACATTAAGAGTCAGAATATCCACTCCTGCTCCCTTAAGCAGCTTCATATCTGATGCCCAGGTCTCCTCAGGCCACTGCTCCGGATTGTAATCTCCGCCGTAATACATCTTATCCATGTCTATTCACCTATCCTATATATCCTACCCAGAAGATTCCGGATATAATGCCCACTAATGATCCAAAAATCGCACCTACCAGCACCTGAAGCGGTGTGTGGCCTACCAGTTCCTTCAGATTCTCATCTGAAAATTCAGGCTGTGGCGCATCCTTCGGATTGGACAAATATTCCATAATCTCCTTGATGATTACCGCCTGTTTACCTGTCTCTCTTCGAACTCCTCTGGCGTCATACATAACAATAATAGCCACAATGGTAGCAATGGCAAACTGGTAGGAATCAAATCCGTATGCTATACCACTGACCATAGAAAGCGCACATACGGTGGCTGAATGGCAGGAAGGCATACCTCCTGAGCCCACCATACGCTCCCAGTCTATCTTTTTTGTAAAATGAAAATTAATGGCGGTTTTAATCACCTGAGCCAGCAGCCACGACACCCCTGCCGTTAAAAAAATCTTATTGGTAAAAAATTCGATAAAAATATTCCTATCCACTTTTTCTATTCTCCCACCACATTATTCTTCCACATCGATATTCATGGATTTTCTGTATTCCGCAGGGCTCTGCCCCACATATTTCCTGAATTTCTTGTGGAAATAATCTACATTTTTGTAGCCTACTTTCTCAGCTATCTCGTATACCTTAAGCTCTTTGTTGTTCAGTAGTTCTTTTGCCATATTAACGCGCATCTTATCTACATAAACGTTAAAGGACTCCCCCTGAATACGATTAAAAATTTTTCCCAGATAGCTGGAATTATAGCCAAACAGTGTAGCTATCGTTTCCAATCGCAGATTGGACCGATAATTGTGTTCAATGTAATAAATAATATCATCCATGATGCTGTCACGGGTGGCATTACCCATTTTATCCAAGATGCCTTCAAATGACTGGGTGAAATAAAGCACTATCTCGTACAGATAGCGACTATCATTGGCAAAATTAATAATCTGGGTATTGGTCTGGAAAGGCAGCTCTTTCTCATAGTATGTTCTGGAAAGTTTTTCCTTTATACTCAGATAAATATCTGCCATGAAGACTTTTATTTCCGCGATATCAGCTTTTACATGGTATAACCTTTCCTCCAGCTCATATAAAGTCTGAGCCAATTGCCGGCGATTGTACGCCTCTATATAACCTGATATCGAATCACTATAAAACTTTACCAGATTTCTGTCCAGCTTTATTTGTTCTTCGGCGGTTAAGCCCGGGAGCTCTTCGAAGCTCAGCAGATGCTGACCCTGCTGGCAGAAAAATCTTCTTTTCATTAAAAGCTTCACTTGATCGAAGCTTTTGGGTAGCTCTGACACAGCTCCTACTTCACAGCCATAGGCTATGAAAAGGGTATCCAAAGGGCTGCCTTTTTCCGGGTCTTCCTCGTAATGAGCTGCAAAGCGTTTGAATTTTTCTACCGCAAGACTGCCCTTTAGCAGGAGATAGTCCACTCCTTCTACCACAAAATGGTCAAAAAGCTCATCCCCCTTATTGGCTGCCATAAACAGATCTGAAAACTGCCACGGTATGGTATCCCTATCCTTGTCAAAAGACTCATAGCCCACTATCTGGTATCGATTGCCATATAGCCCCAGTGCCTTCAGGTCCAGCATATAGTAATCCACATTCTCGTTGAGAATATCAACAATTATTTCCCTCTTACTCTTCTCTCTTAAGACCTGATCCTGAGCATTTTTCGCCCTGTCCTCCTGAATGACCTCAGACAGCTCGTTTACCGCCCTGGTCAATTCATCTTCGTCAATGGGCTTGGTAAGATAGTGGGTCACTCCATATTTCATTGCCTCTCTGGCATACTGAAAATCAGAAAAGCCCGACAGGATAATAAACTTAACCGGGAGGCTTTCCTCCACACAGCGTCTTATAACCTCAAGTCCTGACATTCCCGGCATTTTTATATCCATCATGACTATTGTAGGCTGCATGGTACGGATATCCTTATAGGCATCTTCGCCGTTACCGGCCTCTCCTATGATGGAAAAGCCCAGTTCCTCCCAGTCCACTACGTATTTCAGGCCATCACGTATTATTTTTTCATCATCTGCAATATAAAGTGATTCCAAATAAATATCCTCAACATTAATCTGTTATTATTTTTACTACAACAGGGAAGCTGGTATCCATCTCCGGGCCAAATACCTGAAGTGCCTCTTCCGTCTGTTGGAATTCCACAGGCCCCTTGCCTAAAATCTCAACTCCGGTAATCACTCCCTGGAAAGCCGTAGTATCTATACCACCCTTACCCAAAGCCTTAACAGCCAGGCGGCCATCCTTAGGATAGCTCATATTAACGGCATAGATAGCACCATTACCACAGGTAAAACGGAAATCTTCGGAAGTATATTTTTTATCCTTTTCGTCAGAAAATTTTCCTTCTTTCTCAGCGGTAGGACCTTCCTGGCAGGCACGCCATGGCTTGCTGTTATAGATAGCCTCGCCGTTTACCTTAAGCCAGCTGCCAATATCCGACAGTATCTGCTTATCGGTATCAGGAATAGTGCCATCGGCTTTAGGCCCTACATTGAGAAGCAGATTGCCGTTTTTGGATACCACATCACATAGGTAGCAAACCAGCTCTCTGGCATTCTTATATCTCAAATCATCCACATAACACCAGGAATTGTGAGCTATAGCTGTATCAGTCTGCCAGTAGTATGGCTTGGTATCGGCAAATTTGCCGCGCTCTACATCTACGATACCGGAGCCAAAAGGCATAGCATCATGCTTGTAGCATACAGCCACTTTCTGCCCCCACTCTACGCCGCGGTTGTAATAGTAAGCCACGATTTTCCTGAGGGTCTCATTGTAGGATGTATGCATAATCCACCAGTCAAAATATAAAATGGCAGGATGAAAACGGTCAATAATCTCGCAGGTACGCAGGAGCCAATCCTCCAGAAATTCTTCTGAAGCCTGAGGATCGCAGGTACAGGATCCCATATCAGGCTGCTCTGCAACTGAAGGCCAGTAAAAATCTCCACGCTTGAATTCCCCGGTAACATCGCTTTCAAACTGACGCCCCAGCCCCATAAACCAATAATGTTCAGCTCTGTGAGTGGAGCAGGCAAAGGTAATCCCAGCCTTATCAGCTTCAGCTTTAAGCTCTCCCAGCACATCATGATGCGGTCCCATTTCTGCAGCATTCCAGTGGGAAAGCTCACTTTTATACATCTGAAAACCATCATGGTGTTCTGCTACAGGCACCATATACTTTGCACCGGAATTTTTAAAAATGTCTACCCATTCGGCAGCATTAAACTTTTCTGCCTTGAACATAGGGATAAAATCCTTATATCCAAAATCCTTATGAGGTCCGTAGGTCTCTATATGATGCTTGTAAGCACGGTCATTCTGATCGTACATGCATCTGGAATACCATTCGTTACCAAAAGCAGGCACTGAAAAAACACCCCAATGGATAAAAATACCGAATTTATCCCTTTTAAACCACTCGGGAAGCTCCATGGAAGTAAGGCTCTCCCAGGTATCACTGTATGGTCCTTTTTTTATCACTCTGTCAATTTCCTGTAAATACTCAGTAGTATTCATTTTAATCCCCTCACTCCCTTGGATTGATTTTCCAGTTCGAATCTTATTTTGCAATTTTCCAATGACCACTTTTCACATTCTGAGTAGCCATAAAGCATACACGTTTTAATCATGTTATTTATGTGCTTTTCGAATTCTTCTTCTGTATCGGCATATATTGCTTTCCAGGAATTGTCCGTAATGCATTTGGATACCTGTGCAATAATAATCTCAAATTCATCGCTCTTTTGTAATTCCGAATAGGTGGAAGCCGGGACCATAGTGTACTTCTGGCTCTCCATATATTCCTGAGGCGTATTTACCCCGGTATATGCTCTCCAGGCCCTCTCCACATCATTACGAGCCTCAGTTATCTCGGATGTCCAGCTCCTGTAATTAAATGTAGCTCCGTTGGAGTCCGGATTTTTGGTATTTAAAGCCCAGGTATTATTATTCATCTGATTACGGCCTATATTAAAACTATAACCTTTGGCATCTTTTGTTGCCTCGCTGTCACCGTCAGACATGCAGAGCTTACCTGCTGCCGTAAGGAAAGGCTGACCATTCTCATCATAATCCCAGTTTTCCCCCTGACGGCCATACCTCATGGTCATAAAACCTTCCGGCGTGCTGAGCCAGTTAATAATCTCCATGCAAAGAGCCGGATATCTGGTCTCTGCCCCGATAGCCCAGATCTGATGAGAACCGTAGACGGAGAGCTCATATACCAGAGAAGATGCTTCCAAAGGCTTTAGTGGGAGCATTATTTTGTTCCTGGAAATATGATAGCTACTGTTGAAAGTCCCACTGCCGGCGTAATCAAATATGGACATAAAAACACCGCCACGGCGTACCTTTTCTGACATCTCCACAAAGGTCTGACTCATGGAGTCCGGATCTATCATATTATTTCTCTTAAGCTTATTAAGGAAACGAAGCATGGAAATATAAGGTCCGTCTTTTTCTATGGCACCATGAAATGCGCCTGTAGCCGGATCATATAAGCCCAGCCCTACCTCATCATAGCCATAGTAGCAGGATGCAAGTGCTTTGGCATACATCATCATACTGCCATCCCAGTCAGGCCACATGGAAAGTGCGTAAGTAGGATCACCGATATCATCCACAGGCTCCAGCGCCTTCATAGCCATCAGCAGATCAAAAAGATCATCCAAATCCTTAACCTCCGGCTGACCCAGTCGATCATATAAATCCCATCTGATATCCCATGAATAAAAGAAATCGCCCAGGTCACCCATCTCCATAGCCACGTCATTGGCAAAACCATAGATATGCTCATTGCCGGGCACCAGATTCCTATTAGCTTCCAGAGCCTGCTTCATATTGGCCTTTATGTAGCGGCCATGCTCACTTAGCAGATTCTCGTCTTCCCAGTCTAAAAGAAGGCCTTGATTCACGGCATTTTTGTACTGATCGCCATTATAGCCGAAAATAACAATATCCCCCAGATTCCCCATAGCCACCCTGGTGTCATAAATGCCGTTAATATCCGGCACTATATTCAGCTTTACATTGAATTTTTCCAGCATAATGTCTGCAAACCAGCCCACCTGCTCACCTGAGTAGTTGGCCACCTGAGAAAAAACAGTCAAAGTGATGGTCTGCTTCTCTTTTCTACCGCTGCACCCCAGCGGAAAAAGACATATAGTCAATGCCAATAATATGGCTGTTGTTCTTTTTATAATCGAATTCATACATCCTCAGAAATACATATTATCTACGTGCATAAGCGGATTACTTCGCGCTCTCGTAATCCTACAGAAATTCGCCTTATAACTATCCGTGCATAAGCGGATTACTTCGCGCTTCGCGCTCTCGTAATCCTACAGAAATTCGCATTCCGCTCGTTTCCTTCAGAAACGGCTACTTGCTCATTTCTGTTAGCTCATTAAAGTGCACCTTTATGACAACTTCGTTGTCATAAGGTGACCCTTTATTCGCCTTATGCACTAAAATAGAGTACAGGCGAAATTTTCACCTGTACTCTAGAATAGCATAAAATGCCATTTTTTTCAAACAATTAGTCTATGGATTAGTTCTTTTTCTTCTTAACAACAACGATAACAACTACTGCGCCTACAAGAACTACTGCACATACAACAACTACAATGATAATAGGTGTTGCAGAGTTGCCGGCGTTCTCACCTGCAGGTGTCTGTGTAGGAGTCTGAGTAGGCTCTGCCGGTGCCTTTGTTGGCTCTGCAGGAGTCTGTGTAGGTTCTGCAGGAGTCTGTGCAGGAGTACCATCCTTAGCCAGACCGGATACTGTAAACTGAATCTCAATAGACTTCTGAGGAATATTAACACTATCCTTAGCATTAGGATTCTCTTTGTTATAGGTATTTATGAACTGAATACCGGTATAAATGCCATTAACCTCAGGATGATTCTTGGAATTAACCTCGTCTCCCTTTGTAATCAATGCATTAATACTCTGCTTTCTTCCATCAATCAGAAGAACTGCATCTGTGATTTGCACGCCACCACGCTCAATGCAGTCATATGGCATATCGAGAGATACATACAGCATGTTCCATGCTGTAGATCCGGCCAGGCCAGCCTGGAAGCCCTCAATCTTTACGGAATACTTACCATTGCCATTGATAACAGCGTCTGTACATGTACCACCCAGATTTTTATCTGCATCTGTAGCACCTTCGTTCCATGTTACATGTGTAAAGTTATCCTTTGTAGGATCATCCTTATATGCAAGAAGGCCAGTAGATTCATTGGTCCAGTCATCACGGAATACCCAAGTATCAGGACACTGGAATACCAGATAACCATTATAATCCTTGCTGAGAAGTGCCTCATCAAATGGCTCAGTAGGACCATCCTCTGTCTCTGCGACTTCACAGTTTCTACCAAAATGAACACCGGATATTTTATAGCTTACTTCGAGAGTGTCTGCAAATGTAAATGCAGCCATATCAATAGCAGGCTTATCCTTTGTTTTACCATAAGCATTTGCAATCTCGATACGAATATTACCATTCTCTTCAATATCGCCAACAACAATATTTTCCTGATTTACTGCTACTTCAACACCATCAGCTTTAATCTTAACGTCTTTTACGGATATCTGGCCAATATGCTCAATAACATTGTGAAGGCCCTTAATATCAACGCAGAATACCTGAGCACCTGCAACAGGATCTGTTGCATCACCCTTAACATCAGCAGCCTTAAGAGTCATAGTATATGTGCCATCACCTGTGAACTTTACAGAGTTATTAGCAGTGCCGTCAAATACTGAATACTTCCAATTATTATCAGCAAATACGATATAGCTGTCAATCTCAGGCTCAACCAATGTAAATGTTACAGCCAGAGTCTTAGCAAACTTAAGGGAATTAACATCAAATGCCGGAGCTTCTTTGGTATCGCCATATTCGTTATAGAATTCAATACGAAGATTACCGTTCTTCTCCAGATCTCCAATCTTAATCTTTGATGCATCATAAGCAAAGTCTTCGCCATCAGCTGTGATCTTGATATCCTTAAGCTCAAACTGCTTACCATTTGCCTTTGCCCATGAATCAAAGTTTCTAAGATCTACGCAAAATACCTGAGCACCTGCAGCCTGAGTTGTGCCATCGCCACCATTCTTTGTAGCGTCAAAATTTACTGTGTAAGTACCTGCGCCATTGATAGCAACTGTCTCTGTCTTGGATTCGTCAGCAAGGTTACCGATGGCCCATGATCTGTCACCAAACATAAGGAAGCCCTCAGGATCGCCGGACTCTTCAATTGTGAATGTTACCTCAAGGCTCTTGCTGAACTTAAGTGTGGCAGGATCAAATGGAGGATTATCCTTTGTATCTCCGCCGCCACCCGGATTGTTGATTTCGATACGAAGATTACCATTCTTCTCAACATCACCGATAACAAGCTTTGATGCATCAAGTGCTACCTCAGCGCCATCAGCTTTTACCACAACATCCTTTACTGTCACTGTCTTACCCAGTGCTTCAGCTTTTTTCATGTAGCCCTTAATGTCTACACAGAAAACCTGTAAGCCTGTGCATTCTGCTTCAGGTGCAAACTTAACTGTATATGTGCCTGAACCGTTCACTACAGGGTCT
>JAZUFN010000261.1:0-2147 GCA_045640725.1 Lachnospiraceae bacterium | reverse complement strand
GGACAACAGCATATCGTGGGCTAGGATAAGCTCCTGTACCGGGGTATCATGGCTGACAAGCTTTCATCAGTTATTTTTTACGGCCCTCCGGGTACCGGCAAAACTACTTTGGCCAAGGTTATCGCCAATACCACATCCTCTGAATTTCGTCAGATTAATGCCACCACTGCAGGCAAAAAGGATATGGAGGAGGTTATTAACGAGGCAAAGCAACGTTATGGCCAGTATAATAAAAAGACTATCCTTTTTGTGGACGAGATTCATCGCTTCAATAAGGGACAGCAAGACTATCTGCTTCCTTTCGTGGAGGATGGTACCGTGGTGCTTATTGGTGCAACTACCGAGAATCCTTACTTTGAGGTGAACGGGGCTCTTATTTCCCGCTCCATTATTTTTGAGCTGAAGCCCCTGACTATAGATGACATCAAGGCTCTTTTAAAAAGGGCTCTTACGGACAAAGAGCGCGGCCTGGGGGCCTACAAGGCAGTGGCTACGGAGGAAGCTCTGGATTTTATCGCTGATATGGCCAACGGTGATGCCAGATCTGCATTAAATGCCATAGAGCTGGGAGTATTGACTACCGGCAAAAGTGAAGACGGTCTGATACATATTGACCTGGCTATAGCAGAAGAATGTATTCAGAAACGTGTTCTAAAATATGATAAGGACGGAGATGGACATTACGATACTATCTCTGCTTTTATAAAAAGTATGAGAGGGTCTGACCCGGATGCGGCTGTTTACTATATGGCCCGCATGCTGAAAGCCGGAGAGCAGCCTGAATTCATAGCCAGACGTATCATGATATGTGCGGCGGAGGATGTGTCAAATGCAGATCCTCAGGCCCTGGTGGTGGCTACGGCAGCGGCACAGGCAGTAGAGAGACTGGGAATGCCGGAGGGACGGATTCCTTTGGCACAGGCAGCTATTTATGTGGCTTCCGCTCCAAAGTCCAATTCTTCTATCTGCGCCATAGATGATGCCATGGATTTTGTGAGAGATAATCCTTCTTTTCCTATTCCGCCATATCTGCAGGATGCTCATTATAAGGCGGCCGGTAAGCTGGGGCATGGCATAGGATATATGTATTCTCATAATTTCCCTCACCATTATTCCGGGCAGGAATATTTGCCGGAAGAAGTAAGGGGCAGCCACTTTGTAGACTTTTCTCCCAATGGCTATGAAAAAACAATTCGTGAACGCTTGGACTTTTTGAAAAAAGATTTTAAGGAAAGAGAGGGCAAAGAATGAACCCAAAAAGAATAGCCGCTATAGCAGCATTGGTGCTTATAGCGGGAATGTATATTGCAACATTTGTTATGGCCCTTCTGGCAACACCTGCTACCAAGGAAATGTTTATAGCCAGCGTAGCAGCTACGGTATTTTTACCGATTATAGCATGGATTTTCATAAGACTTTACGCACTGGCTCACAAGGATGATGATAAGAATATCTCTTGGAGAGAAATGCGAAAGATAAATAAGAGGCTGAAGGCAGGGGAATCACCTGAAAAATTAGCCGAAGAAATTGACGAAAAATACAATAAATAAAGAAAAAGGAGATTAAAATTATGTCATTACTTACTGATTGGAGAGACAATGCATACGGACAGGATATGAACACAAGAGAAGGTCAGATGTTCTGGGGGAATTACTTCCAGCTGGAAAAAGGCGTTTACGAGCAGCTTCTGGAGACACCTGACACAGAGGTTAAGGGTACGGTAAAGGACCTGGCAGCAAAATATGATCTGCCCCTTCCTATCATGGTTGGTTTCCTGGATGGTATCAACGATTCTCTTGTTACACCAAATCCCATTGAAGATATGACAGAGGACACGGAAGTATCTCTTAAATTTGACAAGGAAAAGCTCTACTACAACATGGTAGAGGCAAAGGCTGACTGGCTTTACGAGCTGCCTCAGTGGGATGCTATTCTGACAGAAGAGCGTAGAAAAGAACTCTATAAGGAGCAGAAGAAGTCAGGTACTGTAGTAGTAGGTAAAAAAGTAGGCAGAAATGATCCATGTCCATGTGGAAGTGGAAAGAAATATAAGCAGTGCTGCCTGAACAAGCAGTAATTCTTTTCTTGAGGAATGGGTTTCATGGGGAGAAACGATTACATAAACTATAACAGACGCTACAAAAGCA
>JAZUFN010000260.1:0-1813 GCA_045640725.1 Lachnospiraceae bacterium | reverse complement strand
GCCACACATGTAGGTAATGGCTGCTCCTGAAGCACAGGATGCACTGACAGCCCCGCAAAAAGCTGAAAGCTTTCCGATAAAAAGCTTCTGAAATATGGTAAGCAGGCTGGAAAAAACCAAAGCCCTGTAAAGTTTGTCATTAGGATAATCCTTTTCTCTGGCATATATAATAACAGGCACCGAGGATGCTATTCCCTGATTACCGCTGCCGGAATTAATAATAACCGGCATATCGCAGCCTGCCATTCTTGCCTCGGAAGCAGCAGCCGCATAGGCCTTCATGCGGGTTACCACACCATCTGAATAGGATGTACGTATCATATGACCTATGCCCAGACCATAATTACCGGAAATGCCTTCATAGGCTATATCCATATTGTAACGTATCTGACGCTCGATCAGAGGCTTTACCAGCTCTAGGGGGACCTCATCAGCAAATTTCTTAATCATTTCTAAGGTTAAAACATTTTGCTTGTCCCTGTCTTTTCCCACAGGCTGCACATAGTCTGTGGCAAAGATTACCTGATCGTCTTTGGCTATTTTGGAAATATTAAGATGAGAATGGGATACCTCTACAGAGGCCCTGTGATGCTCCCCTGCCAGCTCTATAATAAAATGAAGCGGAATCTCAGAATCCAAATATTCCACCTGGCACATACATGATTTAAGTAGCTCCTTGGCTCTCGCTCTGCAGGCGTCATCAACAGACTCAAGTACTTCCATCTGCCTGTCAGCATCACCGCCCAAGGCTCCTAAAATGCATGCCACTTCAATGCCTATCATGCCGCCGGAATTGGGTATGGTCACGCAGCGCACGTTTTTTATCATATTGCCCGAACATTTTGCAAGGATTTTTACAGGCTCTTCTCCCAACACCTCTCTGGCTTTTGCAGATGCATAGGCCAGGGCGATAGGCTCAGTACATCCCATAGCCGGGATAAGCTCTTCCTCTAAAATAGCAAGATACGACTCTATAATATCTTTTTCCAACATGACATTTCTCCCATTCAAAGCTCCTTACTATTTTAACATTTTCTTCAAATACTGTCCTGTATAGCTGCCCTTTACCTTGGCCACTTCCTCCGGAGTACCGGTAGCTACCACGCGTCCTCCACGATCTCCGCCTTCAGGTCCCATATCGATAATGTAATCTGCACATTTAATTACATCCAGATTGTGTTCAATGACAATAACCGTATTGCCCCCCTCGGTCAGTCTCTGCAGGATATCTATTAGCTTTCTCACATCCTCAAAATGGAGACCGGTAGTAGGCTCATCCAGTATATATACCGTCTTGCCGGTAGACCTTCTGGACAGCTCAGTAGCCAGCTTTATCCGCTGAGCTTCGCCTCCTGAGAGATCTGTAGACGGATGTCCCAGCTCCAGATATGACAGACCTACCTCGTTCATGGTCTCTATTTTTCTGCGGATAGAAGGTACATTCTCAAAGAATTTAACCGCATCCTCGATAGTCATATCCAGCACATCATAAATAGACTTTCCCTTATATTTACACTCCAGAGTCTCGCGATTATAGCGCTTTCCACCACAGACTTCACATGGCACATAAACATCCGGCAGGAAATTCATCTCTATTTTAATAATACCGTCTCCGCTGCAGGCTTCGCAACGTCCTCCCTTAACATTAAAGGAGAAGCGTCCCTTAGAGTATCCCTTCATTTTAGCATCTGATGTGGATGCAAAAAGATCGCGAATCATATCAAACACACCGGTATAGGTAGCAGGATTGGATCGGGGTGTTCTGCCTATAGGTGACTGGTCTATATCAATAACCTTGTCAAACTGCTCTATG
>JAZUFN010000259.1:0-2951 GCA_045640725.1 Lachnospiraceae bacterium | reverse complement strand
AAATAGATTTTTCAAGGACTTCAGCAGCCCTAAATCCTGTACTATTGCAGCATCCAGTCCCTTTTCATAGTAAGGCAGCAGATAATCATATAGCTCACCTGTTAGTTCGCCTTCTTTAAAAAGGGTATTGATAGTCATATATACTTTTTTCCCGTTTAAATGCGCAAAATCGATGGCATCCAGCAGCTCAGCAGCCTCAGCATTATTAGCATAGGCCCTGGCAGAAAATCTGGTACCACCGATATATACAGCATCAGCTCCGGCAGATAAAGCCCCGCGTAATGCGGTAACAGAACCTGCCGGTGCAAGTATTTCAGGCTTAATAATCATTTAAAATCCTCTTACTGCTTATTCTTAAGATTGGTAAGCTGAGTCTCCAGCTTCACCACCTTTTTCTGCAATTCTACATTCTCAGAGCGAAGGAGCTTCCCCTCGGTCTCAGCTGTCTCCAGCTTAGTCTGAAGTGCCACCATATCACGCTTAAGAGCAGCTATTTCTTTCTGCTTTTCCTGAGTTTCCTGAGCATTTTCGTCCTGCTTCATCTTGAGCTTCAGATAATCATCGGCCAGATTAATCTGCATAAGAACATTTTTCTCAGAATCATTAATAATATTATGTCCCAGCTGGCTTTTTAATTCATTGCTTTTCTGATTCAGGTAGCTGGCAATTTTCTGGAGATAATCTACATTTTCATAACCAGAAATCGAATATGTTTTTCCATTAATTACAACCTGTGCGTCGTTTTTCTTGTTCATACTCTTGTCCTATTCTTCCGACTGTTTTTACAATATTGTCTCAGGAACTGCCATTCCCAAATGTCTGTATGCATCAGGCCCTGCCACACGCCCTCTGGGGGTCCGAAGGATAAATCCGTTTTGAACCAGATAAGGCTCATATACTTCTTCTATGGTATCACTATCTTCACCTATTGTAGCGGCTACGGTCTCAATACCCACCGGACGTCCTGAAAAAGTCTCTATCATGCATCTTAATATCTTTCTATCGGTATTGTCAAGACCTCTTGCATCTACATCCAACATATTTAGTACTTCATTGGCCACTTCTTTGGTAATTATATTGTCGTACTTAATCTGAGCGAAGTCTCTGACTCTCTTAAGAAGACGATTGGCCAGTCTTGGAGTACCACGCGAACGCTTTGCCAGCTCTATTGCCCCATCATGATCAATATCCACTTCCAAGACTCCGGCACTTCTCTCAACAATACTGGTCAGCTCTTCAACAGTATAGTATTCCATATGACTTACCACGCCAAATCTGTCACGTAAAGGAGCGGTAAGCATGCCTGCTCTGGTAGTGGCTCCGATTAGTGTGAATTTGGGCAAGTCTATTCTGATGGACTTGGCACCGGCCCCCTTACCGATAACGATATCAATAACAAAATCCTCCATGGCAGGATATAAAAGCTCTTCTACCTGGCGATTCAGACGATGTATCTCATCTATAAATAGTACATCACCCTCCTGAAGATTGTTAAGTATAGCAGCCATATCACCGGGCTTCTCTATAGCAGGCCCTGCAGTAACTTTAAAATTCACTCCCATTTCATTGGCTATAATCCCGGCCAAAGTAGTTTTGCCCAGTCCGGGAGGCCCGAAAAACAGTACATGATCCAGTGATTCGTTTCTGGACTTGGCAGCCTCTATATATACTTTCAGATTTTCTTTTGCCTTTTCCTGACCCACGTATTCCTTAAGCGTCATAGGTCGCAGATTGCTTTCTATTCGCTTTTCTTCTACTGTAAGCTCGGTTCTCAGTACCTTTGATCCCATATATCCCCTATAATCTCTTCAATGCTTCTTTAATTAAATCTTCTACTGTGGTGTCTTCTGTAAGTGTCACCTGTCTTACGGTCTTCATTGCCTCAGAAAGTGAGTATCCTAAAGCCCCCAGAGCTTCTGCTGCCTCATTGTAAAGGTCAGTATTGACACCTGCTCCCCTATCAGCTTCGTCTCCAAAATCCTGATTCGTAGTCTCTCTGCCGAAATCGTCTTTCAGCTCTACAATTATCTTCTCTGCCAGCTTCTTTCCCACTCCCGGAGTCGCTGTAATTGTTTTTATATCAGCAGAAATCACAGCAAAATGCAGATCTGTCACCGTCATCTGAGAAAGAACAGCCATGGCCATCTTGGGGCCTACGCCACTGACGCTTATAAGCTTTTTAAAGGTATTTAATTCATTATCTTCAAAAAATCCGTAGAGCGACATGCCGTCCTCTTTTACCTGCATATAAGTATACAGATAGATTTCTTTATTAATGCCGGTAATCTCCTTAAATACCGACCTTGGCACGAAAACATGAAAACCAATGCCGGCAGCTGTAAGCACATCTACGGCATCGGTATGTATCTTTATTACTGTCCCCTCAATGTAAGAAATCATTACAAATCCCCTCTCGGATTCTTTTATAGTTGCTTAAATGTGCCTTTACTTACTACCAGTCGCCCCTCATCTATAAATCTGATGACATCCATGGTAGTAATCTCCAGCCCTTCTGCTATCTGGATAGCATTACTGTTGGGATACTGTTTCAGATATTCTCTGATGGCATCAAACTGCTCTTCATCAATATCCTTACAGTCAGGGCATGCTGATATTTTACTGTGATGTTTGAAGACCTTTCCGCAATATCTGCAAACACATACCTTCATTCTCATATATTTAGTCCCTATCTTTATTTCTTATGAGCTGCTTCTTCCTTTGCATCAAGGAAAGCTCCCTGTCTGTCCTCTTTAACCGTCATGTTAGGGAAAGCCTTAGTCAAACGATTCATAGTGAATTTCTGGAATCCATTCATGGCAATACCTGAATACTTCTCCCAAAAATTCTTTGCCTTTTGGCTATAATTAGTTAAATTAACCGCAACATGTTCATTGAAAAGCTCTTTTGCTGAAGCCTGTACCGACTCCATACGTCTCTTAACTTCCTCTGTG
>JAZUFN010000258.1:0-23410 GCA_045640725.1 Lachnospiraceae bacterium | reverse complement strand
GGAAACTCTCTCCATTCCATCACTAATATGAACAAAATTGCCGTCAGGATTGGTAATGGAATGCTTAAGATCCATAATAAGTTCGGATGCACTGGCATATCTGTTCTCAGGATGCTTCTGCATACACTTTTGCACTACTTTATCCAAAGCATAAGGAATGGCAGGGTTAATTTCTTTTGCCGGCTTTGCCTCAGCCTGAATATGCTGTAATGCAACAGTTACCTCACTTTCTCCGAAGAAAGGCAACTGGCCGGTAAGCATTTCATAAAGAGTAACACCCAAAGAATAGATATCTGATCTCTCATCAGAATATCCGCCTCTGGCCTGCTCCGGTGATAGATAATGAACAGATCCTACTGCTGTCTGAGTAAAAGTATCGGAAGAAACTACCTTGGCTATACCAAAATCCGCAACCTTTACCTTACCATCTCTGGAAATCATAATATTTTGAGGTTTAATGTCTCTATGAATAATATGATTGTTGTGAGCAGCTTCCATACCCTGGGCGATCTGAATACCAATACCCACAGCCTCTCTCACATCCAAAACTTTTTTCTTTTCAATAAAACGCTTGAGAGTGATACCCTCTACCAGCTCCATTACAATGTAGTGATAGCCGTCATCATCGCCTACATCAAAAACACTTACAATGTTGGGATGTGAAAGACCGGCCGCAGACTGCGCCTCATTTTTAAAACGGGTAATAAAGCCCTTATCATTAGAAAACTCTGCTTTCAGAATCTTTATTGCCACCATACGGTTCAGTCTGGCATCCTTCGCCTTATAGACTTCCGCCATACCGCCTGTACCAATTTTTTCTATTATTTCATATCTGCCACTAATAAGCATTCCAATATCAGCCATTATACCTCAACAAGGACTACCGAAATGTTGTCCTTGCCTCCTTTCTCATTTGCCAAATCCACCAGCTGTTTGCCGATTTTACTCAAATCGCTACCACCGGTATCAAGTATGCTCTCAATAGTCTCATCTGTCACCATATTGGTAAGACCATCTGAACATAACAAGATTTTGTCTCCTGATGTAATATCTATCTCAAAAAAGTCCGGGACAGCTGATTCTTCAACGCCCATGGCTCTTGTGATTACATTTTTTTTAGGGTGATGAGCCGCATTTCTTCTGTCCAGCTCTCCACTTTTAATAAGGGTCTCTACCAGAGAATGGTCCTGAGTAATCTGCCGAAGTCCGGCATCTGCAGAAAAATGATACAGTCTACTGTCTCCAATATTCATAACTATAGCTGTCTCTGCCCCCACCACGCATGAAACAAAGGTGGTGCCCATTCCCTTAAGCTCAGGGGTCTCTGCGGCCACCGCCATAAGGCGGTTGTTAACCGCATTGATAGCGCTGTCCATAGTCCCTATAAGAGTAAGCATAGGATTAGCTTTTATCTCTTTTACAAATTCAGATACGCAAAAACGCGATGCATAGTCTCCGGCCTTATGACCACCCATACCGTCAGCGACGATATAAAGGTTGGGTAAAGTGCCAATGGCTTCATCGCTATTAAAAACATAATCCTGATTCATTTCACGGACGCTTCCCACGTCTGTTATTGCAAATGAATTCAAATCTCGCCTCCAAGGAATCTTCTGCGAAGCTGACCACATGCAGCATCGATATCTGAGCCCATACTCCTTCTTATAGTAACATTTATCCCTGATTTTTCAAGTAAATTTTTAAACCTGGAAATCCTAGAGTCTGTGGCCTTAGTAAAATCGCGCTCTTTTATGGCGTTTATAGGTATCAGATTCACATGGCAATTCCTGCCTTTAAGTAGTGATACCAACTCCATGGCGCAGCGGTCAGTATCGTTTACACCGTCTATCATGCTGTACTCATAAGTCATACGTCTGGACGTTTTTTCAAAGTAATTATCACAGGCAGCAATAACATCTTTAACCTTATATGAATTGGCTACAGGCATAATAGTTTTTCTCAGCTCATCATTGGGTGCATGAAGAGACAGAGCTAAAGTAACAGGCAGCCCTTCCTCAGCCAGTTTATTTATCCCGGGTATCAGTCCACAGGTAGATACTGTCACATTTCTTGCAGACATGTTTTTACCCTTTTCATCAGAAATCAAACGAATGAATTTTACGCAATTATCGTAATTATCCATAGGTTCACCACTGCCCATAATAACCACATTGGATACATTTACGCCGCAAATACGTTCAGCACTGTATACCTGATCCAATATCTCAGATGCAGTAAGATTTCTGATAACTCCATCTATGGTAGATGCACAAAACTTACATCCCATGCGACATCCTACCTGCGATGAAACGCAGACAGAATACCCATGCTTATAGCACATGAGCACCGATTCAATAATCTGCCCATCCGGAAGCTCATACAAAAACTTCACGGTACCATCTTCTGACTCCAGCTTACCGGCTACTTTAAGAGTCACCAGATCAAAATTAGCAAGCAGTTTTTCCCTTAATGTTTTTGACAAATTGGTCATTTCATCAAAAGACGTCACCTTTTTTTCATGAATCCAGGAAAATATCTGAGTAGCCCTGAAAGCAGGCTCACCCATTTCCTTAAGCACATCCTTTAACTCATCTGTATTTAATGATTTTATATCTCTTCCAGTATCCATATTTTTTACAATTTTATTAATTTGGCATAGAAAAATCCGTCACAGGGCTCTCCGGGAATAAACTGTTTCATTTCAACAAGCTCATATCCCAATTCCTTCCGGATATATTCTACATTATCCTCATTTTCACTTTTATTAATGGTACAGGTACTGTACATAAGTGTACCACCCTTTTTTAAATAACCGTTCACGGTACTTAAAATTGTTTTTTGCAGCTCCGCTAATTCTACAAGCGTAGTAGCCGACACATTGTACTTAATATCAGGCTTCCTGCCAATAATTCCAAGTCCCGAACAAGGCAAATCTGCTATGATTACGTCCGCTTTTCCTTTATAGCGTTCATCAAAAACAGTTGCATCTGCCACTTCAGCTTCAATGTCAGAAAAGCCATTTCTGGAAATGTTTTCCTGTATCAAGGCCACTTTCTTATCAGTCAGATCCCTGGAAAGAATTTTTCCTCCTCCCAGTCCTTTTAATATATCAGCAGCATGAAGGCTTTTTCCTCCCGGAGCTGCACATACATCCATAACAAAGTCGCCTTTTTTTAACCCTGCTTTCGCAGCTACACACATGGAGCTTTCATCCTGTACCTGAAAATATCCTTCAGAAAATCCCGGAAGCAGGGTAACCTCTCCATCATGCACTATAAAGGCATTATCATGGATTCTCCCCTTCTCATAGCTGATTCCCTGAGCCTCCAACAGCCTTCCGTAATCCTCCGCCTTTATTTTACTGGTATTCACCCTAATGGTCAGCGGAGGGTTCCTAAGGAGCCCGGATAAGATTTTTTCAGCCGTCTCCTGACCGTAATTATCTGCAAAAAAATCACATAGCCATTCGGGACAGGAATATCGGGTGCTAATATTATATGCTGCCTTTTGTAAAAGGCTGTCCTTCTGTCTCAGTATCTCACGAAGTACTCCGTTTACAAATCCGGATAAGCCTGAAAATCCTTTCTTCCTTACCAGCTTCACAGTCTCATTTACGGCAGCTGAATCCGGCACCGAATCCATATAGAAAATCTGGCATACCCCCATACGAAGGGCAGTCCTGATAACAGGCTTCTGCTTATGCGCCTTTACCTTCGAGACCTGATCCATAAAAAAATCTAAAGTAACAGCTCTCTCTACTGTAGACAATGTAAGCCTTTGGGCAAAAGCCCTGTCTCTCCTGTCCAATCCTGATTCCACGAGGGCACTGTTAATGGCATCTCCGGACTTTTCCTTTTTTTCTAAAATGTCCTGTATTAGATTGAAAGCTACTTCTCTTGCATTCACTATATATTACTCACCTAAAATAATGCCTGTTTCCATCTTAAAGCCTCTAAGGAAATCAGCAGCATCCATTTGTTTCTTGCCTTCCAGCTGAACCTTTAACACCTTTAAGGCTCCCGTACCACAAAGAACCACAAAGCTGTCCTTATTTACTTCCACTACAACACCCGGGATATTGGCCTTATCTTTGGGGCACTTATAATCAGCTAAAACTTCAGCATCCCAAAGCTTCAGCATCTTACCATCAATGTAAGTAAAAGTGCCGGGCCAAGGATTCAGGCCTCTGATAAGTCTTTCAATACGCAAAGCATCCTCTGAAAAATTAACCTTACCAAAGGATTTATCAATGGTGGTAACATAATTGGCCAGCGCCTCCTCCTGAGGAATACGTGGTGCAATGCCTTCTTCAATCATGTCCATGGCTTCCAATACTGCAGGACCACCTAAAGCTGCCAGACGGTCATGAAGGGAACCTGCCGTTTCCTTAGAATCCAGCCTAAGCTCCTTTTGAAGGATCATATCACCGGTATCCAGGCCTTCTGCCATATACATGATAGTCACGCCGGACTCTGTTTCACCATTTATAACAGCCCACTGAATAGGACTGGCGCCCCTGTACTTTGGTAAAAGAGAAGCATGCACATTGATGCAACCGTATTTTGGAATTGCTAGTAACGCCGGCTTTAAAATCTTTCCATAAGCTGTCACTACAATAATGTCAGGATTTAAAGCTTTGATTTCTTCGATAAAGGCCGGATCTGACGCCTTTTCCGGCTGGAACACGGGGATTCCGTACTTCAAAGCTTCTTTTTTGACATCAGAAAAAACCATCTCCATGCCACGGCCCTTCGGTTTATCGGGCTGAGTCACCGCAGCCAGCACCTGATGCTTACCTGATGTTATTATTTCAGTTAAAACGGTAGCCGCTATCTCAGGCGTACCCATATAGACTATTCTCATTGCTGTACTCTCATATCCTTAAGTTCACCTTCAACAAACTCAACGTACATGTGGCCGTGAAGATGGTCGATTTCGTGGCAAAGAGCACGCGCTAAAAGCTCAGTACCCTCAATTGTCACAGGCTCCATATTTTCATTAAGACATTCTACAATTACATGATTAGGTCTGGTAACAGTCCCCTGACGTCCGGGAAGGGAAAGGCACCCTTCCTCACCGGTCTGCTCTCCATCCTGTTCTACTATAACGGGATTGATGAGAACAAGAGGCTGATCACCTTCTTCAGATACATCAATAACACAAATCTGCTTTAAGATACCTACCTGTGGTCCGGCCAAGCCTACCCCGCCTGCCTCATACATAGTATCCAGCATATCTTCAATAAGAATCTGAAGACGTTCTGTCATTTGATCGATTTTCTTACATTCTTTTGTGAGACATGCATCACCCATCTCACGAATCTGTCTGATTGCCATAAAGTTACCTCGCGTAATAATTAATAAACATTCATCGGGTCCATATCAACTGTTATTTGAACACCGGTTTTTAATATTCTTTCTCTTTTTTCGAAAAGGTCTTCGGAAATTCTCTGAAGCACCTCTTCTTTTTTGTGTTTATAGTAAATGACGCATCTGTATACATCATTTATTTTTGAAATCCCTGCCGGAGCAGGCCCCAGCACCGTAAGTCCTGCATCATCCTGCCTGTCTTTTACCTGAGCATACAGTTCATTACTTATGTCGCTGCAAAGCTTTCTGCATATTTCCTCAGACTTTCCTTCAAATAAAAGGGATAAAACATGGCCTTCGGGAGGATATTTCATAAGTCGTCTGAAAGATATTTCCTGTCGGTAAAAGCTCTCATAATCCTGAGCTGCTGCATTAATCACCGCATAATGATCCGGTTTATATGTCTGAATCACCACATCACCGGCCAGCCTGTCCCTGCCTGCTCTGCCGGCGGCCTGAGCCAATAGCTGGAAGGTCTTTTCAGGAGCTCTGTAGTCAGCTGCAAAAAGGGAAAGGTCCGCAGCTAAAACTCCCATAAGCGTTACCCCCGGAAAATCATGCCCTTTAACAATCATCTGAGTACCAATCAGAATATCTGCCTCCCGATCCGCAAAAGAAGTGAGAATTTTATCATAACTGTCTTTTTCTTTTGTAGTGTCAGCATCCATGCGAAGGACTCTGGCCTCAGGGAATATTTTATGTACGCCTTCTTCTATTTTCTGTGTCCCGGATCCAAAAGCTCCTATATATACCGACTGACATTTAGGACAATTGCGCGGCTTAACAATGGTGTATCCGCAGTAATGGCAACGCATTTTTCCATCATAATGCTCTGTAAGGGTAACCGCACAATGAGGGCACTTTATTGCCTCCCCGCAAGCTCTGCAGGATACAAATCCCGAATAGCCTCTTCTATTTAAAAACAGCATAATCTGCTCACGTTTCTTAAGTCGGTCTGCCATGAGATCAACCAGTTCCGCAGAAAAAATACTTCTGTTTTTACGCTTTAATTCCTCTCTCATATCCACTACAGATACCGTAGGAAGGGAAGCTGCTTTAGCTCTCTTCCTGAGAATAAGGAGAGTATACTGCCCATCCTCTGCTTTTTTATAACTCTCTACAGATGGAGTGGCAGATCCAAGTACTACGGAAGCCCCTGTCATTCTGGCCAACTCTATAGCTGTCTCTCTGGCATGATACCTGGGAGCTCCCTCGGATTTATAGGAGCCTTCGTGCTCCTCGTCTATAATTATAATACCGGGTGCAGCAAAAGGGGTAAAAAGTGCTGAACGAGGACCTATAATAATATCAATACGGCCCTCCTTGGCCTTCATATACTGGTCAAAGCGCTCTCCTGCTGACAGTCTGGAATTGAAATAAGCTACCCGATCACCGAATCTTTCCGTAAACCTTCTGATAGTCTGAAAAGTAAGAGATATCTCCGGAATAAGGACAATAGCCTGCTTACCTGTGGAAATAACATGCTCTATCATTTCCAGATAAACTTCTGTTTTGCCACTGCCGGTAACTCCGAATAAAAGGTAAGTCTTTCTCTTCCCTTCATCATAATCTGCCGAAAAAATGTCTACAGCCGCCTGCTGCTCTTCATTTAATACCGGCTTTACACCTGTCACAGCCTTTACAAAATCCGGATTTCTATCCAGCTTGGTGGAAATAGTCTTTATAATGCCTGCTTTTTCCAGAGATGTCAAGGTATTAACAGAAATATTCAGCTTATCCTTAATGAGGCTATACTCTACAGATCGGCCTGATTGCAGGGCCATAAGCAGTCTTTCCTTGGCCACATGCCTCTTCTTAACAGCTTCATCAATAGCCGCCTGCAAGGTGTCAGCGTCTACCGCAGCCATTACCTCTTTTTTCACTACAGGTCTGACTGTCTTTTTCACAGGAAGTACTGTTTTTAAGCACTCGTTCATGGTACCGCCGAAATGAGCCCTGATCCACTCTGCCAGCATAATATTTCTGCCTTCTAAAGCAATAGCCTTGGAAGAAAGGCCTATAATGGGCTTGAGTTTTTCCGGCGCTATACTTGGAGCAGCAGAAAAACCAACGATGTAGCCGGTCATATCCTTTCTGTTACCAAATGGAATATCTACACGATCTCCTACTTTGACGATATCCATAAGCTCCGGCGGAACAATATATTGAAATGTCTTGTCAATGCTTTCGTGGGAAATATCCACGATAATGTCTGCAAAAACCATTTTCACTGCCTTGATTTACAGCATGGAAAGATAAAGCTCCTCGTACTTCTTAGCACTGGCTGTCCAGGAAAAATCCTTTTTCATGCCGCGCTCTGCTATATTATTCCACGCTCTCTTTTTGTTATAGTATACATGCTCAGCATATCTGATAGCGTTCAGCATCTCATGAGCATTATAGTTGGCAAATGAGAAGCCGGTACCCTTATTCTCGTACTCATTATAAGGCTCTACCGTATCTCTGAGTCCACCTGTCTCACGTACAATAGGTACTGTACCATATCTCATGGACATAATTTGGGACAGGCCGCAGGGCTCAAATAAGGACGGCATCAGAAATGCATCGCAGCTGGCATAAATTCTATGAGCTCTTTCATTACTGTAGCAAATGGAAGCTGACACTCTGTCTTTGTACTTCCACTCGTAGTGGCGGAAAAGATTCTCGTATTTTGGATCACCCGTTCCCAAAATAACCAGCTGAAGGTTTTCTGCACAGATTTGCTCTATGACGCACTCAATGAGGTCAAGTCCCTTCTGATCGGTAAGTCTGGAAACAATACCTACCATAAACTTTTTCTCATTTATTTCCATACCCAGCTCCTTTTGGAGAGCCACCTTATTTTTAGACTTGTCCTTGCGGAAGGTATCCACGGTATAGTTTTTAACGATATAGCTATCCTCAGCAGGATCGTATTCATGATAGTCAATGCCATTAACGATACCTGAAAGGGAATTGTTTCTGGCCCTCATAAGACCATCTAAGCCTTCGCCATAATAAGGCATCTGTATTTCTTCAGCATAGCTGTCGGAAACCGTAGTTACTCTGTCGGCATACACTATGCCACCCTTTAAATAATTGGCATCACCGTAGGCTTCCAGCTTATCATTGGTGAAATAGTAAGGAGAAAGACCTGTGATATCCATAACTGTTTTTTTGTCCCAAATCCCTTGGAATTTAAGATTATGGATAGTCATAACCGTTTTTATACCGCGGTAAAATTCACCACCGGCAAAAGAATCCTTAAGGTATACCGGCAAAAGGCCTGTCTGCCAATCGTTGCAGTGGATAATATCCGGTCTGAAATTCAAAAGTGGCAAGGCGGAAAGTACTGCACGGTTAAAAAAAGCATATTTTTCAATATCTTCATAGATATTACCGTAAGGTTTGTCACCATTAAAGTAATACTCATTATCGATGAGGTAAAATGTGATACCGTCTTTTACATACTGCATAATACCTACATACTGTTGCCTCCAGCTAAGCTCCATATAGAAACTGGTTATAAAGGTCATATCCCTTTTAAATTTTTCAGGGATAGCTCTATAGTTCGGTAGCATTACTCTACAGTCAAATTTTTCCTTATCAATGTATTTTGGAAGCTCTCCTACAACGTCAGCCAAGCCGCCGGTTTTAATAAATGGTACGCATTCTGATGCAACAAAAAGTATATTTTTCATTTTACGCCTCTAATCTTTTGAGCCAGGGAAATCATTTCCTCTGCGCTTTTTATAACACTCTCGGTCACTTCAGCTCCCGAAAGAATTCTTGCTATTTCATGAACTCGTGCCTCATGAGTGAGTTCAACTATTTCCGTGGAAACCTTGGTCTCGTCTCCGTTTTTTTCAATAAGATAGTGATTGTCTGCCATTGCAGCAATCTGAGCCAGGTGAGTAATACAGATAATCTGATGATTCAGCCCCAAACGTCCTAAATGCTCAGATACCTTCTGTGCTGTTCGTCCGGAAATGCCTGTGTCTATCTCATCAAAAATCAAGGTCGGAATCTCATCCTTGTCAGCCAGAACGCTCTTGAGCCCCAGCATAATACGGGAAAGTTCGCCTCCTGAAGCTATTTTGATAAGCGGCTTCATAGGCTCCCCCGGATTCAGAGATATCATGAATTCTATTTCATCCGCCCCGCTTGCATCGAAAGGCTTTTCCTTGTGTACTGCCATAAAGGTGGCCTGCAAAAAGTTCAAATCCTTAAGCTCCGTCATGATACGACCGCTAAGCTCTTCACAAGCTTTTTTCCTAAGAGCTGATATCTGACTGCAGATGGCAATGCATTTTTCCTCTGTCCTGTTCAGCTGCTCCCGAAGGCCTTCTATATAGCCCTCCAAATCAGATATTCGGGCCAGCTTTTCCCTGCAGGATTCACAAAAATCATTCAGTTCCTTAATGCTGCCATTGACACCCACATGTTTTTTCTTAAGAGTGTTTATAAGATCCAAGCGCTCAGACACATAGTGAAAACGTTCTTCCGAGCCTGAAATATCCTCAATATAATCTGATGCTTCTCTGGAAAAATCAGAAATCAAATCCAGCGCTGTGATAAGCCCCTCCTGCATATCCGACACCTTACTGTCGATATCCGCAGCCTTTTTTAAAGCTCTTAGAGCCTGGGAAAGGAGACTTTCTGCAGCCTCTTCGCCTTCAGTTACATAAGAAACTGCTGCTCCCAGAGAATCCATAAGAAGCTTGGCATTGGATAAGGTCCTGAATTCTTCTTCCAGACTTATATCCTCATCCTCTTTAAGCTCTGCTGCGCTGATTTCATTTACAACATACTCCAGATAGCCCTCATCGCCTTCAGGCCCCGCAGAAAGATTTTCTGCCTCCTTAAGGTCCTGCTTAAGCTTTTTCCACTCCCTATAGCATTCTCCCAGCTCTGCCAGTCTATTATCTAAATCTGCACCTGCAAATTTATCCACATAATGCATATGTGAATCAGCTGAAAGCAAAGAATGGTGCTCATGCTGGCCATGGATATCCAAAAGCTGTCCGGCTACGTATTTAAGTGTAGTCTGGGATACGGTTTCCCCATTGATTTTACAGGTGTTTTTTCCCTGACCGGTTATTTTTCTGGAAAGAACCAGCTCGCCATCATCAGGGTAAATATCCTCTTGTGCCAGGGTATTAACAATGCGCTCCGGAAGCTGATCGAAGGTGATTTCTATGACAGCATAATCAGCCCCGTGTCTGATTACGTCTTTGGTGACCTTTCCACCAAGCGCAGCATTAACGGAGCCGATTAATATGGATTTTCCTGCACCGGTCTCACCGGTGAGGATATTAAGTTTGTCTTTAAAAATTACTTCTGTTTCATGGATAATGGCGTAATTTTTAACATAAAGCCTTTTAAACAATGTTAGTCCTCCTAAGGTTAATTGGCGACAACCTTAATCGTACAGGACAATTTACGCCCGTTGTAAGTAGCGGTAATCTTTGTAGTGCCTACCTTTCTGGCAGTAACAACACCATTATTTACATCGCAGATAGTCACATCATCAACGTCCCACTTAACAGGTCCGGCAGCTCCAAATACCTCCAGGCTGCTGTACTGTGTATAGACTTTCATTTCCAGATAGGTACGGCTTAGTCCGAGCACCGTAACACTTATAGTAGCTGTTTTACCTGAGGTGGTCATAACTGTAATGGTGGCTGTTCCCACAGCTTTAGCAGTGATGGTACCATTGGAATTAACTGTAGCCACCTGATCATTGCTGGAAATCCATGACATACCATCTGTAGAATTGGTAGGCTTAAGTGTAGCGCTGACAGTCTTCTTTTCACCCGGTAACATGATAAGCTCAGTATCGGATAATGTGATGCCTGTAGCCGGAATCTCGTTAATTACAGTAACGTAACATTTAGCATATTTTCCTGAATTGTCCTGTGCAGAAGCAGTAACCCAAGCAGTGCCGGCTTTAAGTCCGGTAACTACTCCATCACTGTCTACCATTACTATTGTATCATCAGAAACCTCATATGTCACGTCTTTATATGTAGCATCTTCAGGATAAACTGTAGATTTAAGTGTAAAATTATGTCCCACCAGTATAGTCTTGGTAGAATAATTCAGTTTTATTCTGGAAACTTCCTTAACTACCTGAATATGACATATTGCTTTTGCATAGCCATTTACAGCCTCAATAACAATATCACATTCACCCAGGCTGACACCTACCACCTTACCGGATTTATCTACTGTTGCAATTTTCTCATTGGTAGAATACCACTCAACTTCAACATCAGATGCTGTAGAGCTGTTACTAATCTCATACTGGAGCTTAATGTATTTACCGATGCCTAAAATGTATTCCTCAGGAATAATGGTAATGTCTACAATAGGCTCTTCTACCTTTAAGAGACAGAATGCAGAATATCCGCCGTCCTCTGTCTTACATTCAATGACTGTAACACCGCCCTTGATACCGGTAACCATACCTGCTGCATTAACTGTAGCAACTGAAGGATCTGAGCTGGTCCATACAACTGCTTTATTGGTCGTGCCTTCAGGAGTAAATATAGGGTCAATCTTTAATGTCTCTCCCGGTTCAATGGTAGCCATGGCAGGATCCAGTCTCAGGGCTATTGCAGACTCGACTACGGTAACATTACAGTAAGCCATCTGCCCATTCTGTGTCTTGGCCAGAATAATGGCATTGCCTGCCTTAAGGCCTGTAATACGTCCCGTGGAAGAAACTGTAGCTACATCAGGAGTAAGCGACTCCCAGGTAAGAGACCTTTCGGTAGCATCTGCAGGAGTAAGTGTAACTGTCATATCAAAGAATTCACCAACAGACATTGTAACATCCGTATAGTTCATTTTTACACCTGTAGCTACCTGCTTAACAGTAACTTCGACCAAATCCCAGTATTTGCCGTCATCGGTCATAATCATAATATTGGTCTTACCGGCAGCCACTGCTTTGACAACTATAGAATAATCCTCAGATACAGTAGCTGTAGCAACAGATGCATCAAAGGTAGAAAGGCTTACCTTAATATTGGATGCCTGAGTAGGACGAATCACATAGGAAAGTCTGTAATCCTCACCCTTATAAAGCTCAATAGCATGCTTATCAAAAGAAATACCTGTAACTGCCTTAAGAACAGTAACATTACAGTAGGTAATGAATTCAGGATTCAGTACCGACTGACATACAATAACTGCCTCTCCGGCTGCCACTACATGAAGCTTTCCGTGCTCATCAACAGTAACAACTGAAGGATTGGTAGTAGACCAAACTACAGATGAATCGCTAGCGCTCTGAGGCAGGACATAAGCATATAACTGATAGTCCGGTGAATTTTCCTTAAGTGTAAGCTTGGACTCAGAAATATTGAGACCTGTAACATTCTGGAAAACATTTACTTCACAATAACCACAGACTATGTTATCCGGATTAATACAAGTAAGCATAGCCTTACCGGGCTTAAGGGCCTGGATAGTAACACTGCTACCCTTATCTACGCCGTCAACAAAGGTAAAAACAGAAGCATCTGAGGAAACCCATCTAAGCTCAGAAGCATCGCCGGTAACTCTGGCTACGATAGTTTTATAGTCTCCAACTTCAATCTCCACTACGGAAGGATCCAGCTTGACATTGGTAATACTTTCCTTAATGGTGATAGTACAGGTAGCCTTTTTCTCTACGCCTTCAATAATCTGGTATGCGGTAATGGTTACCTTGCCCTTTTTAAGAGCCTTTACCATAGCTGAGCCCGAGCCCATGTCCTCAATAGTGGCTACAGACTCATCTGAAGACTTCCAGTAGACGTCATAGTCAGTATTGGTAACATTGGCATAAAGTCTGTAGTCTGCTCCTACATACATCTCAAAAGCAGGTGAATTACCTGAGCCAATCTTTGAATCATTAATGGAAATGGCATCAATAACGTCAACTGTATATACTACGTCTTCAATATTATTGTCATCCCCTTCGAAAATAGCCGAGCCGGACTGAGAATTATATTTGAACTTAATGTAAGTACGACCTATAGAGTAGGCTGTAATAATACCATTGTTGGTATCGATATCTGCTACTGCAGTATTGGTAGATGTAACAGTATATATATTTTTAAATACGGCTACAGGAATATTGGTGTTGTCCAGCATACTGTATGTATCACCAACATTCATGAAAATCTGCTCTCCCTTAAGAGAAAGAAGCACTGTAATGTCATATTCGATGTAGCTCTGCTTGAAGGTAAGGTCAAATTTATCACTGGACAAAGCCAGGATCTTATAGGTACCTGCTTTAACATTTCTAAGGTGAACCACACCAGACTGATCGGACACTTCAAATTCCAAAATGGTATTGCCGGAAGCATCTTTTGCCTCAAATGACAGTTTATCAGAGCCGGTTACATTTTTCTGAGTAAGGCCCAGCAGCTTTTCAGTACCATCCTGAGTAACTGAATATACCTTCCAAATCAGATTATTGGCCTGTGCAGTATTGGTATACAAAGTAAAATACTTTGTCCCTTCTACACGACCTTCCATACCGCTTATAGTCTGCCTGTAAGGGTATCCCGGATTATTTTCCTTAAGGGAGCCCCTTGGGGTAACAAGGACGCTAAAAGTACAGGTATCCGGATTATCATCCTGAGTAGAAAGAGTCACCTCGGTAAATCCTGCGCCTACTATCTTAAGCTTACCATTCTGATATTTAACTACCTGGTCATCATAATTTGGATTCTCTGCCACTACATCAATAACTTCGGTATTGATATTGGCTCTGTCCACGTACTTAATATCAAGAGGGTACTCAGTACCAACAGGCCATCTGTCAGTATCAAGTACAAGAATCTTGGAATTGGCAGCATCAAGGCCGGTAGACACCCATTCTGAGCTGGTCTTTAAAAGGGTAAACTCAACGTGTACATTGAACTGGAATACCATGAACTGCGCTTTACCATTCTCATCATATTCTCTGAAGGTCGCAGTAATGGCAGTAGTTCCGGGACCTTCTCTGTGGAGGGTACCGGTAAGGTCGGTGTCATCATTATCAATAATGGAAACAACGTTGGGATTGGAAGAAGTAAAGGTAACACCATCACAATAGAATGGTGCCGGTGAACCGTCAGGATTAATCTTGGTAATACCGATGGTAAGATCTGACTGAGTCAGTTCTTTTGTGCTATTGGTGTAAGCATACTGATTGTCAGCAAAACCCTGAGCCACCAGTATGGTACCATCCCCTGCAGCCAATACGTTCTTATTGCCCCATAAAGGATTCTGTGACTTAAATATATTTTTATTAAAGCCTGTAGCTCCGAAAACACTGGCAAAAACCGAAGCCGCAGTACGCTTCGGTGCATCATCTTTATTATTGTCCCCTGATACAGCTTCAGTAATCGTTGTCATACCATAGCTGGTAGAGAAATCAGTAATGGAGCCTGTAGCCAATAGGCAAATAACGATTATGAAGCATAAGATATTACTTATATTTTTACGCATGAATCTTCTCCTCCACATGTCTTAGAATATAGATTCTTGTTGTGAATGTCAATAATAGCCCTCTGAGGTCTACCTATATATAGTTCTTCCTCATCATATTTATCGGCATATATTGTGGAGACTTAATGATAATAATAAAAAAAACGGATGAACCGAGGCCCATCCGCTATATAATCCTTATTATTCCTGATCTTCCCAGTTGGTATATACTTCCTGGACATCATCATCCTCATCAAGGAGATCGAGGATTCTGTTCATGCACTTAATATCTTCTTCTGAAGTAAGTGTACCATAGGTCTGAGGAATCATAGTAATATTAGCCTCAGCCATCTTTATCTTCTCATTCTCAAGAGCCTCAACTACTTTGGAGAAATCCTCAGGAGCAGTGATGATCTCAAAGGAGTCCTCTTCCTCAGAAAAGTCTTCTGCACCGGCATCCAGAACAATCATCATAAGATCGTCGCCAGCCATATCACACTCTTCCTTATCGATAATAATCTGACCCTTTTTGTCAAACATGTAGCTTACACAGCCCTGAGTACCGATGTTGCCCTTACCCTTAGTAAAAGCAGAACGTACATTGGCTGCAGTTCTGTTCTTATTGTCTGTAAGACCCTCAACAATAATAGCAATACCTGAAGGACCATAGCCCTCATAAGATACAAATTCGTAATTGACACCGGCACCTTCACCTGCAGCCTTCTTAATAGAACGCTCGATGGTGTCGTTGGACATATTGTTAGCCTTAGCCTTGGCAACTACATCCTTAAGTCTGGAATTGTTGTTAGGATCAGCAGAACCGCCTTCCTTAACGGCTACAGCGATTTCACGACCAAGCTTGGTAAAAATCTTACCCTTTGCTGCATCGTTCTTTTCTTTCTTGTGCTTAATGTTTGCAAATTTTGAATGACCTGACATAAAAAACCTTCCTTAATACATTAAAATCTAATCATAAAATCTCTAAGGATTTCAATATTATATATAAAAGCCTTAAAGATTTTAGCAGAGAACTTTTATTTGGTCAAGAAAAAACTAAAAGCCTATTTAATCAACTGCTCCAGAGTATCTGCAACCATAGGAACAAATTCCGTTTTCTTAATAACGCACATCACTGTATCGTCGCCTGCGATGCAACCAATCAAATATGGTACTTTTAGAGAATCCAGGGCTGCCGCTGCAGCCATAGCCATACCGGACACAGTCTTTATGACCAGAATATTCTGAGCATCTTCCATGGAGACAAGGGACTCTCTTAAAATACGTACATATTTTGTGCGATCCACTACCACCCCTTCATCCGGAAGCCGATACTGAAGGTCACCATTGGCTGAAGTAAATTTAGTAAGTCCCAGCTCTCTGATATCTCTGGAAATAGTTGCCTGAGTCACCAGGTATCCCTGATCATTCAAATGAGCCACCAACTCCTCCTGAGTAGTCACCACTTCTGTCCTTATTATGTTTTTAATTGCTTCAAGTCTTTCTGTTCTCTTGTCTGCCATAACTTTTCCTTTATTTATCCTTTTATTAATCTTTTCTTTTCTTAGTGATGCCTGTTTATGATAATTTCTTTTTCACAGTGTCAAAAAACGACTTACCGGAAATCTCTACCAGCTTAGTAGAGTAATCGGATTTTTTAATCACAATAGTATCACCTGTCTTTAAGGCTGCAAAACCATTTCCGTCAGCAGTAAGACCAATATCCATAATCTGAGGATTGCGCCTGTCGATAACCATTATTTTTATTTCATCCGTAGGACTGGAAATAATGCCTCTGGTAGATACCGAATGGGCGCATATGGGAGTTACCAGAATAACTTCGGCTTCCGGAACACATACTGCTCCCCCTGCCGAAAGATTGTAGCCTGTAGAGCCGGTAGGTGTAGCTACTATAATACCGTCTCCGGATACTTCATCTATCAGCTCGTCGTTAATAAAAAGCAGCAGCTTAATCATACGTGAAAAACCACTTCTGGAAACCACCACATCATTTAATATGGTCACAGGCTCCTGTCCGTTGAGGGAAACGTCCAGCATCATACGTTTCTTAATTTTGTAATCACCTTTTGCCAGCCTCTCCACGGCGTATTCCAGCTCCGTATTTTCTGCTGCGGTAAGATAGCCCACAGTACCGGTATTTATACCAAGAAGCGGAATGCATAAGCGCTTAAGGGTAGCGGCTGCCCGAATCAATGTGCCGTCTCCTCCCAGGATAATGGCTGCATCACAATCGCTGTAATCCGAGCCCTCCTGATATTCCACCGCCTGACAGCCATTTTTTTCCACCGCCGCCCTGGTCCTTTCTACGTAGTTCCCATTGGCATCTCTGTCTTTATTTGCAAGAATTAAGAATTTCATTTGTTTTGTTATCCCCATACCTTATTTTTCAACAAACATTAAAAACTCTATATTTCCCTCAGGTCCTGTTATTGGTGACTGAGTAATCCGTATATTTTTAAACCCGGAATCCCCGGCAAAAGTCTTTATATCTTCCACCACTTTATCCCTGACCTTTTTATCCTTAACTACACCCTTTTTGTTAAGATTTTTAGGCCCAGCCTCAAACTGAGGCTTTATAAGGCAAACAGCCTGTCCCCCCTCACCTAAAGACCTGTATATAGCCGGAAGAATCTTGGTGAGTGAAATAAAAGAAACATCACAGGAGGCAAAATCAGGCAAAATATCAAAGTCCTCAGCTCTAAGCTCACGGGCGTTGGTATGCTCCCTGTTTTTCACTCTTGGGTCCTTTATAAGCTTTTCCGCCAGCTGGCCTGTCCCTACGTCAATAGCATAGACAAGCTCAGCACCATTTTGCAGCATGCAATCGGTAAATCCACCTGTGGAAGCTCCTATATCCATACAGATTTTCCCCTTTAAATCCAGAGAAAAATCCGTAATGGCTTTTTCCAGCTTCAGTCCGCCACGACTGACATAGCGAAGTACTTCTCCCACTACTTCCACTCTGTCATTGTCTCCCACATCAAAAGCAGGCTTTACTATGGTCCTGTCATTCACCTTAATCTGGGAGCCGGCAATCATTTCCTTGGCTCTGTCCCGGCCACCGGCTATATTATTTTTAACCAAGTATGCGTCTAATCTCATTGTATATTTTATCGGTATCTATACCGTGTAGCTTCAGTAAATCCTCTCTGCTACCGTGTTCAATAAAATTATCATCCAATGCTGCATTTATAAAAGCTGCATTGCAGCCACCCTCAAGCAAAACAGAGGCTATATGTCTGCCGTAACCACCTGTAGCTACATTTTCTTCCATGGATACAATAATCTTATACTTGTGGGCAGCTTCTTTTACTTTTTCTCTGTCTATAGGACTTACAAATCTGGCATTAATAACCGAGGTACTAATACCGTCTTCAGTCAAACGTTCATACAGTGCCATCGCTCTGTCCATAATGGAACCGACTGCAAAAACAGCCACAGTATCTCCACTCTTTATTTCTTCTGCTTTGGCAAATCTAATAGGAGTAGAAGGCAAATCAGCCACCGAAGGCTTTTCTGCCCCTCTGGGGTATCTGATAGCTGAAGGCCCGGGAATAGTCATGGAAAAATCCATCATAAGCTTCAGTTCTTCACAGTTTTTGGGAGCCATCACAGTCATGCCCGGCATATGAGACAGGTATGACAGGTCAAAAATACCCTGATGGGTCTCACCATCAGCGCCTACTATACCGGCCCTGTCTATCATAAAGGTCACCGGCTGTTTTGTAATGCAGACATCATGAAGTATCTGATCGTAACTTCTCTGTAAAAAGCTGGAATAAATAGCTACAAAGGGCTTAAATCCTGACTTTGCCATGGCAGCAGCGAAAGTAACGGCATGCTGCGCTGCTATACCCACATCAAAGAACCTGTCAGGATAATTCTTGGAAAACTCATTCAGCCCGGTACCAAAGACCATGGCAGCAGTAATAGCCACTACTTCTTTATTTTTTTCTCCCAGCTCGGTCATTTTCTCAGAAAAAGCAGCAGTATAGCTCTTTCCGGAGCCGGTAGACTTAATTTTACCGGTAGCAATATCAAATGGCGCAACACCATGGTATTTTCCGGGATTCTTCTCTGCCGGCAGATACCCCTTGCCCTTTTTGGTAAGACAGTGGATAATAACAGGCTTGTGAGCATGAGAAGCACTTTCCAAAGCCTTGGAAACACCGGCTATATCATGGCCGTCAATGGGGCCGATATACATAAATCCCAGGTCTTCAAAAAACATACCGCCTACTACCAAGGCCTTCAAATTATCCCTTTGCTGCCTCATCCTCTTGACAATGGTATCCCCCACATAGGGCACTGATTCCAAAGTATGCTGAAGATTATTTTTAAAATTCGTATAAGAAGTATTGGTGCGAATAGCTCCCAAATAATTGGCCATGCCGCCTACATTGGCATCTATGGACATTTCGTTATCATTAAGTATGATAATAACGTTGCTTTTGGTCTTGCCTATATTATTCAAGGCTTCATAAGCCATGCCTCCGCCCAAAGCACCGTCGCCAATCAGAGCCACAATCTTATGATTTTCTTTTTTCAGGTCTCTGGCTGTCTGCAACCCTGCCGCTACTGAAAGCGAGGTACTGGAATGCCCCACATTAAAGCTGTCGCAGTCAGACTCTGCTATTTTCGGGAAGCCCGAAAGTCCTCCCAGCTGCCTTAAATGGGAAAAATCCTGTCTTCCTGTAAGAATTTTGTGAACATATGCCTGATGACCTACGTCAAAAACTATCTTGTCCTCCGGCAGATTCAAAAATCTGTGCAGCGCTATTGTCAGCTCCACCACTCCCAGATTGGAAGAAAGGTGACCTCCTGTCTCAGATACATTATTTATCAAAAATGATCGTATTTCCCTACAGAGGGCCGGAAGCTCTCCTTCGGGTATATTTTTAACGTCATTTGCTTTTTTTATTTGTTTTATTAATGGATATTCTTTCATTATTTATTACGCTCGAGCAGGCTTAAAATTAATTCTGTTAAGAATTCTGAATCACCCAGGCTCTTTGCAATCTCTGCAGCCTTATCAGTGTATTCTCTTACCTTCTCTTCAGCACCTTTCATACCATGCAGGGTCACGTATGTCACCTTGCCGTTTCTTTCATCCGATCCGACAGGCTTGCCTAAAACAGCCTCATCAGCAGTAATGTCCAGGATATCATCCTTTATCTGGAAAGCCATACCTATATAATATCCTAGAGGCTCCAGCACCTCAACATCTCTGGTCTTTGCTCCTCCTAAAATAGCTCCTGCCAAAATAGAGGCAGAAATCAAAGCGCAAGTCTTAAGCTGATAGATGAATTCTATCTCATCTTCCGAAAGATTTTCGCCATTTTTAAGGACATCCACCGTCTGACCGCCAATCATTCCGTAAACACCGCTTCTGGTGAAAAATACTTTCATTGCCTGTGCCACACGTCTGTTCCATTCTTCATCCGCAAGGTCATCGTATACCTGCTCAGAGCCATATACCCCATCTGCAAAAGCCTTGCAGGCTGTTTCCATGGCATAATTCAAGAGAGAATCTCCGGCCAAAATGCCCATGGCATGACCAAATTTTTTATGAGTGGTAGGATGACCTCGGCGAAGATCGTCATTATCCATAGCTGGCAGGTCATCATGGACCAGTGAATAGGTATGAATCATCTCTATAGCAGCCATAAAGGGCTCGATTCTGGCAAAATCGATATCCTCCTCCTTCATCCCTGCTTTCAGCTGAAATATTCGGTACAACTCATATACAAAGATAGGACGAAGCCTTTTCCCGCCTACCCTGATAGAGTAATTCATCGCCTCAAACATAATCTTTTGATGCCCTTCCTCCTCAGGCAGGAAGCTTTCCAGCATATTCTGAACATAATTATATCTTTTTTCGTATTCTGTCTTAAAATCCAAAATAACTCCCTCCGAAACAGACTGTACAGTATACTAATTTCCTTCCAGGACCATTAGCTCTTTTTCAACTCTGTCTATCTCTCCATTACACTTTACCAAAAGATCACAACCTTTTTTGTAAAGCTCAAAAGACTGAGAAAGCGGCAGTTCTCCACCTTCCAGCTGTTCTATAGTCTCATCCAGAGCCTCCATCAGCTGCTCCAGACTTAACTCCTCACTTGCATTTTTTGCTGTCATATCATACTCCTGTTATTTCAGTTACCTCAGCTTTAAAAATACCATCGGTAACCTGTACGCTGATTCTATCTCCTACATTCACCTGGGAAATAGCGGTAATGGTCTTATTGTCCTCAGTACTTACATAAGAAAAACCGCTTTCCAGCCTTTTTACCGGGCTCAAAGCCTCCAAACGTCCCGCTGATGTAGCCAGTGCCTGTCTTTTCTTACTGATTACTCCATTCATAGCCTTTTTAAAGCGCTTATCATAGCTCTCCATCTTTTGCTTTTTCAGAAGAAGCTGATTTTTAGGGCTCATTTTCTGAAGTCTCAAGCTCTTTTTTTCCATCCCTGCCTTGTAAGACTGAATGACATCCAGCATGGAAGCCACCAGGTCTTCATGATAAAGAGCCAGTCTTTGCTCCAAATCATTAAGCTGGAATACACAAAGCTCTGCGCCGGCAGAAGGTGTAGGTGCTCTTAGGTCGGATACGTAGTCAGCAATAGTGGTATCCGTCTCGTGACCTACAGCAGAAACAATAGGTGTACCGCATTCATAAATAGCTCTGGCTGTAATCTCCTCATTAAATGCCCAGAGATCCTCTATAGATCCGCCGCCACGTCCCACAATAATAACATCCACTTTACCATCCAGAGCTTTAATGCCACGAACAACGCTTTCTGCTGCTCCCTCACCCTGAACCTTAGCCGGATAAAGTATAAGCTGAACATAAGGATTACGTCTCTTACTGATCTGACATATATCCTGAATGGCTGCTCCTGTGGAAGCGGTCACTATACCTACGGTCTTAACATACTTAGGAACAGGCTTTTTATGAGCGACATCAAATAAGCCTTCTGCATTCAGCTTTTTTTTGAGCCTCTCATACTCTTCAAAAAGGCTTCCCTCGCCATCCAGCCGGATGACTTCCGCATATATCTGATATTTACCCTGTGGCTCGTAAAGCCCTGTAGTGCCACCTACTATAACGCTTTGTCCGTCTTTAAGGACAAAAGAAATGCCGGTCCTGCGACCGGCAAACATTACACAAGGTACCTGAGCACCACTATCTTTCAGTGTAAAATAAATATGACCGGAGGAATGATATTTGCAATTTGATACTTCACCTTTTACAAAACAGGTCTTTAACAAAAAATCGCTTTCCAGCACATTCTTGATATACCTGGTATATTCGGTGACAGATAAGGTTTGATTTTGCACTTTGTCCCACTCTTCTACTTAGCTAACTTAGCCAAAACACCGTTTACAAAACTATGAGCATTGTCACCACCGTAAGCTTTGGAAAGCTCAACAGCCTCATTGATGGCTACACCGGCAGGTACTTCAGCATCGTGAAGAATCTCATAAACTGCTACTCGAAGGATTGCCAGCTCAGCCTTGCCAAGACGCCCTATAGGCCATCCGGTGGAAATCTCTGAAATAACCATATCAATCTCACCTAAGAGAGACAGCATTTTCTCGCATCTGGCTTTAACCTGCTCAAAATCCTCAGGATTCTGGGCCATATAAAGGCGCCTAAAGAGGTCCATCTGCTCCTCTTTTTCCTGCTTCTCGTGGAAATCCAGCTCGAAAATCAGCTGAAACAGCTTTTCTCTTTGTTCATGCTTAGTCATATCTAATTCCTTTCGTCATATTATCAAGGTACAAATTTTAATTATTCAGCGTCAGTATTTACTCCTACGATATTAAGGTTAACAGATTCAACCTTTACACCTACCATAGACTCTACTGCATTTTTTACTTTTTCCTGAACGAGCTTAGATGTGTCAGGAATAGAATATCCATACTTCATAACAGCATCAATAGAGCAGGACAGGCTTTTCTTATCCTCTGAAAAAGCTATCTGCACGCCCTTGGATACATTCTTAATACCCAGCTTGCCAATAAATTCATTGGTAAGATTGCCTGAAAGAGCAGCAATCCCCTCTGCTTCAGTAACAGCAAGGGCTACGATAGTAGCAATAACATCGCTGGAAATCTTCACTTCTGATGAAAATCCATCCTTGCTCTGTACATGTATACTCTCCATATTCATGGTAATAACCTCCAATTTTTAAACATTAATCTTTATGAATGCCTATTATTCTTCAGCATTGGCTGCATTCTTTTTATTCTTCATCTGACGAAGCTTAATACCTAAAAATGCACACAGTACACATACAGCCCCTGTAAGAACATACTGAACACATGCATTAAAAAGTTCATTTACATAATCCATATTATGATCCTCCTGTCTCGGCGGCTATGCCTCCAAAGAATTGCTTCAAATCACATAGTAAATCACTATTACACTTGATTATACACTATATCCCTGTAAATATCCATAAAGTATTATTAAAAAAATGAAAAAGGTAACAGAAAATACTGTTACCTAAATCAACCGGGTACAATCCGAATAATATTACTCTCTGGAAGCCAATTCTCTGCCGATATCTTC
>JAZUFN010000257.1:0-10447 GCA_045640725.1 Lachnospiraceae bacterium | reverse complement strand
TCAACACCTGAATCAGGTTTCGCTTCTATCGTACTTCCCGTAGCAATTATCATGATTCTTTCCGGCTTAATGGCTATCAGAGTATTAAAGAAGGAAGAAAATTAATTAAAACCAAATATATTGATAAATAAAGCCTGCAGGCATCGCCTGCAGGCTTTATTAACATGATTATTACTGATATAAATTATTCATTTAAGAACAGTGCGCCGTCCACGGTGCCCTGTTGCTCGCATTTTTCCACCCAGAATTTAAGGGAGTCTACAGCGATACTCATTTGCTCCAGATTTTCTCGGATGCGCTTGAAATCCTTGAGCTCATCATCAGTGATGCGACCATCCACTGTAATCTCTACAAATCGATTTTTCTCTGCATTGAAGCGCTCCATAGAAGCCAGTGTCTCCAGAACAATCTGCGACAGTTCTTTGACCTTTACTTCGGGAGTGTACTTCATGCCGATGGCACATTCATGTGTGCAGTAGTAATTGCAAAGCTCAGGACGACGGTAGCATTCAGACATGGCCAGTACTTCTTCGGGACGAGCATAGCTACGTTCGCTTTCGATTTTTTCTATACGGTCTGCAGAGACGAACTCCATGAGCTCACCGGCTTTTTCGCGAGTGAGACCGCATTCCTCTCGGGACTCCTGATATATATTCTTGTTTTCTTTTATTGATCTTTTTCCCATGATGCTTCTCCTTGAAAATCTTCTATTTCGCTGATATAGCAAAATAACCTTGTTTATTTTACAATAAGTACTGATTGATGTAAAGCGTTTTTGATAAGTATGCGATGAAACTGATTATAAAAAGGATGTTAAACAAAGGAAAAAGCGTCGACCTGGGAAGTCGACGCTTTAGGAGAAGGTATTTTTGTTACTTATGGGGTTGTAGCAAAAACTATATATAATGTATTGGGGTTTACGAGTGTGTATTATAGCACGATTTCGCCGTAAGTGTTCACAAACATGCACATATTTTGCGAAATTTTTTGTGCAGTTTGCACAAGGAAAGTTGCGAAAAAATCGTTTTAGGGCTATGTAAGAGCCGGAAAGGAAACCGGAATGCTCATGAGGAGTTTCTGAAATAAGTATGAAATAAGAGAAAAAATGGGATAAATTTTAAAATAATCCCATTTTATTTCAACAAATTTGGGTGTTTTTAGCCTATTTTCATTGACGATAGACAGAGTTTACAGTAAAATAATAAGGAATGGGCGTATGCCCTGAAGATAATAAGTATAACCTACATAGGAGGCCATGTATGTCTTTTTCCAAGACAGGAACAAAAGTTCCGCACAACAAGAATACAGCAGCAATGCCCCCTGTCAGAATGGGTGTTCCTGCACATATCGTGCTGCCAGTTTCCATGCATATTGGCAAGCCTGCCGCTCCGGTAGTCAAGATCAATGACCATGTGAACGTTGGTACCCTGGTGGCTGAGAGTACAGGTCCTGTTTCTTCACCTGTTTACAGTTCGGTATCAGGTACTGTAAAGAAGATTGATTCCATACTGACAGCCGGCGGTTCATTTTGCCAGGCAATTTTTATCGATTCTGATGGTGAGCAGACCATCGACGAGAGCATTACACCACCGGACGTTCACGATTACGATTCATTTATTGAAGCAGTAAGAAAGTCAGGTATCGTTGGTCTCGGCGGAGCAGGCTTCCCTACTGTTGTTAAGCTGGATGTTAAAGATACCAGCCGTATAAAGCACCTTATCCTGAACGGTGCGGAATGTGAGCCTTATATCACTTCCGATACACGCACAATGATTGATGATGCAGAAGATGTTAAGATGGCTGTTCAGCTGTTTGAAAAATATCTTGGCATCAAGGATGTACGCATTGGTATAGAGGGTAATAAGCCTGAAGCTATCGAGAAGATGAGACAGACATTTGCAGATGATGCAGCTGTTCAGGTCATCACTCTTCCCGGCGTATACCCACAGGGTGCAGAAAAAGTCATTATCCGTAATACTGTAGGTGAGGTGGTACCTGCAGGCAAGCTGCCTATTGACGTTGGCTGCATCGTTTGCAATGTTACTACTATGTCTGCTATTGCAAAATATGTTCGCACAGGTATGCCGCTTGTGGAGAAAATAGTTACTGTTGATGGCAGTGCTGTTAAGAATCCTAAGAATGTTATCGTTCCCATTGGCACAGCTATAGCTGATGTTGCAGAGTATGTTGCTATAGATATGGAGCAGGTAGGCAAGGTCCTTATGGGCGGTCCTATGATGGGTATTTCTGTTCCGGATACTACAGCACCTGTAGTAAAGAATACTAATGCTCTTACATTCTTTAATCTTAAGGATGCACTGGCTCCTGTTCCTACCCAGTGTATCCATTGTGGCAGATGTGCAGAGCGTTGCCCTATGAATCTTACTACATTTGCTATTGCCAGAGCATATGCAAAGAATGATGTTGAAGAGCTGGCACGTCTCAGAGTAGATGTTTGCTGTGAGTGCGGCAGCTGTTCATTTGTATGTCCTGCTAAGCGTCCGCTGGTAGAGATTAATAAGCTTTCCAAGGCCATGGTACGTGATTTCCAGGCTAAACAAAAGCCAAAAGAGGCAGAAAAGAAATGAGTAAACTTCATATAGCGGTTTCTCCGCATTTCCATGCCCCTGTTACAACACAGCGCATCATGCTTGATGTTATTATTGCGCTTCTTCCTACTACTATCGCCGGCAGTGTTATTTTTGGTGTCCGTGCGCTGGCTGTTATAGCAACAGCAGTAGGATTTGCAGTGCTTTCCGAGCTTATTTTTAACTTATGCTGCAAAAAGCCTGCTACAGTACAGGATCTTTCTGCTGTAGTTACAGGATTACTGTTGGCACTTACATTGCCTGCAAATATTCCACTTTGGCAGGTAGCTCTTGGTTCTATTTTTGCCATTGTTATTGTTAAAGGTGCCTTTGGCGGCATTGGCCAGAATTTCGCCAATCCTGCTATTACAGCCCGTATTTTCATGCTGATTGCCTTTGGTGAGATGACTGAGGCTCCAAAGCCTACTGAGTTTGCTCTTAAGCTGGTGGGTATCACAAATGTAGATGCAGTTACATCAGCTACTCCTCTGGCACAGAGAATGGATGGACTTACCCTTCTTCAGATGCTTTTCGGTGTACACGCAGGTGCTATCGGTGAAGTATGTACAGTAGCTCTTCTGATTGGCTTTATCTATTTGCTGGTAAGAAAGGTTATTACATGGCATACACCTGTATGCTTTATAGCTACAGTATTCCTCTTCACTCTGATTCTTACAAAGCTTCCGGCTGTTTCACTTTTCTATACTATGGCCGGTGGTGTTTTCATCGGTGCCATTTTCATGGCTACCGATTATGCTACAACACCTACTCGTCCTGCAGGCAAGATTATTTTCGGCCTTCTTGCAGCTATCATTACAGTTATGATCAGACAGTATGGCAGTCTTCCTGAGGGTGTAAGCTACGCTATTCTTCTTATGAATATTCTTACTCCATATATTGACAAGTGGACTCTTAAAAAGCCATTTGGTGTAGAGGCAAGAAAGGAGGACAAGTAAATGGAAAATAAGCCATCAGCTTTACAGACCTTTACAAAAGGTCTGATTAAAGAGAATCCTGTATTTGTATTGGTTCTCGGTACATGTCCTACCCTTGCTACTACCAATAATGTAAAGGGTGCGGTTTCCATGGGTTTGGCAGCGACTGTAGTTCTTATCTGCTCCAACCTGGTTATTTCTCTCTTGCGTAAGATTATTCCTGACAAAGTGCGTATCCCTTGCTATATCGTAGTTATTGCGGGCTTTGTTACAGTAGTTCAGATGCTTATGCATGCATATTTGCCGGAGCTCTACGACCTTCTGGGCGTATATCTGGCCCTTATTACAGTTAACTGTATTATTCTTGGCCGTGCTGAGATGTTTGCTTCCAAGAATGGCCCTGTAGCTTCTATTCTGGATGGTGCAGGTATGGGTCTGGGCTTCACGCTGGCGCTCTTCCTTATGGCTACCATTCGTGAAGTATTTGGCGCAGGCGCCTTCTGGGGTAATCAGATTCCGGGCATTTCCAATTTCAAGGTCAGCTTCCTGACACAAAGCCCGGGCGGTTTCCTTGTATTTGGTCTTCTTATTTCCATCGTTACGGTTATTACTACCAAGATGGGTAAAAAGGCTCCTGAGCTGGGCTGTGCAGGATGTCCTGCAGCTGCTCATTGTACAGCAAATAAAGAGACCTGTGGCACTCCCGATCCAACTAAGACCGGTGAAGTCACAGAGACTAAGTAAAGGAGGCGGGCAAAATGGCAAAAGAGCTTATTATAATTCTTATGACATCAGTACTTGTTAACAACTATGTACTGAACAGATTCCTTGGTATTTGCCCTTTCCTTGGCGTATCAAAGAAGATTGATCAGGCAGTAGGTATGGGAATTTCCGTTATCTTCGTTATGATCCTGGCTACCTGTGCTACCTGGCCTATTCAGACATTCATTCTTGGTGAAAAGTATGAATATCTGCAGACCATCGTATTTATCCTTGTTATTGCAGCATTGGTTCAGTTTATCGAGATAGTTCTGAAAAAGTATATTCCTGCTCTGCACAAGAGTCTCGGTGTATACCTTCCTCTGATTACCACCAACTGTGCTGTTCTTGGTGTTACTATCAACAACATCTCTGATGGTTACAACTTTGTAGAGTCACTGGTAAGTGCTCTTGGTTGCGGTCTGGGTTTCCTTCTGGCAATGGTACTTTTTGCAGGTGTTCGTTCCAGACTTGACAGCCCTGCTACACCAAAGGCATTCAAGGGCCTTCCATCCACACTCATTGCAGCATCAATTGTTTCCATGGCATTTATGGGCTTCTCCGGTCTCATTGATGGTCTGTTCAAATAGGAGGTGGGAAAATGGATATTGTTATCGCAATAGTAGTCGTAGGTGTGACCGGTCTGGTGGCAGGTATTATTCTGGCACTGGCATCACATTTTATGGCAGTTAAAGTAGATGAAAAATACGCGAATATTCGTGAATGCCTTCCCGGTGCCAACTGTGGTGCTTGTGGCTATACTGGCTGTGATGGCTATGCTGCAGCTTTGGCAGATGGCTCTGAAGATAAAACAAATCTCTGTGTTCCTGGCGCAGATGCAGCTGCCAAGAAGCTTTCAGATATTATGGGTACAGAATTTGCAGATGTAGAAGAGCAGGTTGCTTTCGTTAAGTGTAACGGTAACTGCGATGATACAAAGCGTCGTGCAGAGTATGACGGTGTACAGAACTGTAAATCAGCAGCTCTTATATATGGCGGCCCTGAGTCATGCGTATATGGATGTCTTGGTTTTGGTGACTGTTCCATAGCTTGTCCTGAAAATGCAATCTGCATGGACAATGGCATTGCCAAGGTAGATATCAGAAAATGTATTGGTTGCGGTATTTGTACACATACATGTCCAAAGCATATCATTTCTCTGGTGCCTGTTAAGGCTAAGACTATTGTGCAGTGTTCTTCCACAGCAAAGGGTGCTGTTACACGTAAAGAGTGTGAGAACGGCTGTATTGGCTGTATGAAGTGTCAGAAGGTATGTGAGCAGGGTGCAGTAACAGTAGTAAACAATCTTGCTACCATTGATTACTCCAAATGTAATGGTTGCGGAGCTTGTACAAAGGAATGTCCTGTCGGCTGTATCAAGCCTACAGACTTTACGGAGAGCTACGGCGCAAAGCATGCTATGTAAATAAAAAATGCCTCAGGGCTTTGATATGTATCCGACTTCAGCGGTGCATATCAAAGCCCTGAGTTTTTTTACATAAATTCAGATATAGTGGCATGTCCAGTGGCATATTCAAAAGTATATTTAATAATGCCCAAGTCGATTTTGGTAAACATGCCCGAAGGGGCTGTTATTCTAGCCATATCACCTCTGCGTGAAATAGAAAATTTCTGTTGATTCATGGCTGTGGGGGCCAATAATGCAGCTTTGACCCCTTCCCTGTACCAATCCGGATCATTGTCAGATTTAATGATTGCTGTTTTCATATTTCTGCTTTTATGAGGTATACCCTGATTGGCACCGTAGCCCAGTGCTATAAGAATCACCTGCTTCTGATGGCGTTTAATTACAGCCTGGCTTTTCCCATGAGTTATAGCTACCCAGCAGGTATTAAGACCTATTTCCTGGGCCTTCAGCACCAGCTGTTGTCCATAGTAGCCTGCCTTTTCATCAAGAGATTCACTTTCAGGGCCAACAATAGCAATATAATTCTTTACACCATCAAATCTACCATAAAAAGCCAATAAGGTATCAAAACATCCGGGCTCGTCGTACAAGATTTGTATATTGAGGCCGGAGACCTCATTAATCTTAGAACATAATTTATCAAGGATTTTCCTTTTCTCCGGCGGAATTTCAGTATCCAGGTAACGTCTGACGCTGTGCCTGGATTCAATAATTTCCATTGCGGTCATTTTCATTTCTCCCAAACAGAATATTATTCTATGTCAAAAACTTTTTATAACAGTTCTAAAAAGAACGACATAATATGCATTGTATCACAACATTTAGTTTTCGTAAAACAAAATGTTAAATAATAATTAAGATTTCCCTCTTTCTTTGATTTTTTTCTGTAGGCTATATATACTCGAATAAGAAAACTTGCAGAGGTGACAGAATGGAGATAAAAGGATATACATACGGATATGGCGGAAAGCATGGTGACTACAGAAGTATAGCCGGTATAGAATCCCAGGAGTTGTTGTACGAGCTGGGAATAAACTGGATGTGTCTGGCAGTGGCAGTGACTCAGGAGACATACCACTCTACCAGAATGACTTATGATTTCAAAAATAATGCCTCGGACGCTGATATAATAGCTGCAGTGAGGAGGGCCCATGACCATGGAGTGAAGGTCTGCCTAAAGCCTATGGTGAATTGTCGTGACGGAGTATGGCGTGCACTTATTGACTTTCCGGATGAGGATATGCATGGCAATGATGTATATTGGTCTGAATGGTTCAAAAATTATGATGCTTTTCTCCTTCATTACGCTGAAATAGCAGAAGAAGAGGGATGCGAAATGTTTTGTATCGGCTGTGAGATGCTGGGTACAGAGCGCAAGGAAAAATACTGGCGTAATACCATAGCCGAGGTGAGAAAGGTATACCATGGACCTCTGGTTTACAATACAAATCATGGAAAGGAAGAAGTGGCCAAATGGTTTGATGCTTTGGATTATGTAGGTACTTCAGCCTACTATCCTGTAACCAGAGGCTGTACAGAGCCCTGTCGTGACTTCATGGTAAAGGAATGGGAGAAAATACGTGACCGTCTGGCAGGAGTTTCTGAGCGCATTGGAAAAAAAATAATATTTATGGAAATAGGTTGTCGTAGCGCCAAAGGCTGTGCTGCCATGCCTTGGGATTTTTCTCATAAGGACTTACCAAAATCTGACGAAGAGCAGGCAGATTTTTACGATTCCTGTATATCGGTCATGAAGGATGCATCTTGGTTTGCGGGCTTCTTCTGGTGGGACTGGTCCACTAAAATATACAATACAAAAGAAGAGGCTCAAAAAGACCTGGGCTTCAATATACATCTAAAAAAGGCGGAAGAAGTAGTGAAAAAATGGTATAGTATCATATAGAGAATAAAGTGATTAGCACTCACCTCTTGACAGTGCTAACAAAAGGTGATATAAAGGAGTCAACAAGGGAAGTCCGGTTGGCTCCTTTGCTTATGTTAGACTTAAAAGCACTAAGGTAGGAGGTGCGTATATGAATATAAGTAAATTTACTCAAAAATCAATGGAAGCAGTAAATGGCTGCGAGAAGCTGGCTTATGACTACAGTCATCAGGAGCTGGTGCCTGAGCATTTATTGTATTGTTTACTTCAGGATGACGATGGTCTGATTCCCAGATTGTTGGAAAAAATGGAAATTGACCCAAAGGTTTTCACTGCCCAGGTAGAGGGGCTGCTAAGAAAACGCCCAAAGGTATCCGGAGGTCAGGTATACGTGGGAGATAAGCTGAATAAAGTGCTTATATATGCGGAGGATGAAGCTAAGAAGATGGGAGATGCATATGTATCTGTAGAGCATCTTTTCCTCTGTATCTTGAAGCATGGTGGCAGCGAATTACAGCAGCTTTTTAGAGATTTCCGACTGGACAGAAACAGATTTTTACAGGCTCTTCAGGAGGTGCGTGGTAACCAAAGAGTGACTACAGACAATCCCGAAGGGACCTATGAGGCCTTGGAAAAGTATGGTGTAGACCTGGTAGAGCGAGCACGTGCTCAAAAACTGGATCCTGTTATCGGGAGAGATGCTGAGATACGAAATGTGGTCCGAATACTTTCCAGAAAAACAAAGAATAATCCGGTATTAATTGGTGAGCCGGGTGTTGGTAAAACAGCAGTAGTAGAGGGGCTGGCCCAGCGTATTGTGGCTGGGGATGTGCCGGATGAATTGAAGGATAAAACCATATTTTCACTGGATATGGGGGCGCTGGTGGCAGGAGCCAAGTATAGAGGAGAATTTGAGGAAAGACTTAAGGCTGTACTGGATGAAGTGAAAAATTCTGACGGAAAGATTATTCTTTTTATCGATGAGCTTCATACTATCGTAGGAGCCGGCAATGCCGAAGGCTCCATGGATGCCGGCAATATGTTAAAGCCCCTACTGGCCAGAGGTGAGCTTCATTGTATAGGAGCTACTACTCTTAATGAATACAGAAAGTACATAGAAAAAGATGCAGCACTTACCCGTCGTTTTCAGCCTGTGTTGGTATCGGAGCCCTCAGTGGAGGACACTATATCTATTTTGCGAGGTCTAAAGGATCGTTATGAGGTGTTCCATGGCGTTCGCATAACAGATGGTGCCCTGGTATCTGCTGCAGTATTGTCTCACAGATACATATCAGATCGTTTTTTGCCGGATAAGGCAATTGACCTGGTGGATGAAGCCTGTGCTTCCATAAAAGCAGAATTAAATTCTATGCCCTCTGAGATGGACGAGGTACGTCGACGTATTATGCAGATGGAGATTGAAGAGGCAGCTCTTAAAAAAGAAAAAGACCAAAAATCAGCAGAAAGATTACTGATTCTGCAGAAAGAATTATCTGAACTGCGAGATGAATTTAATATAGTTAAGGCCAAATGGGAGGGCGAAAAAGCTTTAGTAGACCATGTTACAAAGGTGCGTGAACAGATAGAAGCTGTCAATGCAGAGATAGCACAAGCAGAGAGAAAATACGATCTAAACAAGGCGGCAGAGCTTAAATACGGCCGCCTGCCCGCTCTCCAAAAGGAATTGGTGGAACTGGAGGAAAAGAGTAGGTCCAAGGAAAATGAGCTGGTACACGAAGCTGTGGATGAGGATGAGATAGCTGAGGTAGTAGCCCGCTGGACAGGAATTCCTGTAAATAAATTAACAGAGGGTGAGAAAGCAAAGACTCTACAGCTGGGAAGTGAACTGCATAAAAGGGTAGTGGGTCAGGACAATGCAGTAGAGAGGGTAGTAGATGCCATTTTAAGGTCTAAAGCAGGCATAAAAGACCCTGATAAGCCTATAGGCTCTTTCCTGTTTATGGGCCCTACAGGAGTAGGTAAGACTGAACTGGCCAAGAGCCTGGCTGCTTCACTTTTTGATAATGAGCAAAATATGGTCCGTATAGATATGAGCGAATACATGGAAAAGCATTCTGTATCCAGAATGGTGGGAGCGCCTCCGGGATATGTGGGCTATGAAGAAGGCGGTCAACTGACGGAAGCAGTGCGTAGAAAACCATATTCAGTGGTTCTGTTTGATGAGATAGAAAAAGCGCATCCTGATGTTTTCAATATTATGCTTCAAATATTGGATGATGGCCGAGTAACGGATTCCCAGGGCCGTACTGTAGATTTTAAGAATACAATAATTATTATGACTTCAAACATAGGCTCTCAGACTATATTAAGCGGTATCGAGGAAGAAGGACGTATTACCGACAATACTGAAAACATGGTAATGACTGAGCTCCGTGGTCGATTCAAGCCTGAATTTTTGAATAGACTGGATGAAATAATCCTGTTCAATCCATTATCAAGAGATAATGTAGATGGTATTATGGATTTATTAATTGCAGATCTGAATAAGAGGCTGGCAGATAAGGAAATGAGAATAGTACTTACTCCCGCTGCAAAAAACAGAGCCGTAGCAGAAAGCTACGACCCTGCATATGGAGCAAGACCATTGAAACGTTATCTACAGAGAAGCGTTGAAACCATCGTTGCCCGAGCCATTTTGGAAGGCAAAGCAGGTGCTGACGGCAGGATTACAGTAGATGACGTAGATGGAAAGTTAATGGTTGTATAAACGCATCTGAAATGACTTTTATTTATCCAAAGATAAACATATATACGACCCCAAGTATTTCTCGTATGAAATATGTGGGGAAAAGGTAAAAAGGTGTACTGGCGCTAACAGCACCATATTCAATAC
>JAZUFN010000256.1:0-18665 GCA_045640725.1 Lachnospiraceae bacterium | reverse complement strand
TGGTACTTTTTGCGATATCCGAACACCAACGCTATTAAAAGCTCTATAACCAGCGTAGTCAGTAATCTTAAAACAATACTGATGGCAATAGATGAAAAATCATATTTTTCTTCCAGCTCAAAAGGCTCTTCTGCATTTATTAACGTCGTAACTCCGCCTTTATCCACTCTATACGTGCTGTAAAAGGCTTTTCTTTCAGTAACAGCACCGGCCACAAAAGTATCAGTCGCCGGAAAATACAAGAGCACCTTGAAAACATCCGGTGGAAAATATCCCCACCTTATTTCCTTCGCTTCTTTTAAATTCCAGACCATCTGCAGGAAATACATATCGTCCTTATCCTGATACGTTACAAACTTCTTCCAGATGTCAAGGCCACACCGACAATCCTCTTTCACCCGCTCAGGGATATCGGTAACAGTCTCTACGTCTCCTTCATAAACAGATCTCCAAGCCAAGTTCCGGTATTTGCTCAAAATGGTAACATAGCACTCCTCATCTTCAAAGCCTGTAAACTCCACGGTAATGCTTGGCTTTGGACCGGTATCCGCTTTAACATTTATAGGTGTAACATTCACAAGAATCGCAAAAGCTATGGCTAATACGACAAATACCTTATTTTTCATTCTTTTCTCCTTAAGTTAAATCAGCCGTGAAGACCTCTTGACTGTCTGTCCATATCCTCTACTACAATATCGTAGATTTCTCCCAGGGTACGTCCGTACTCAAGGATTTTCCAAGGCTCATTGGTATGGAAGTGAATCTTGATAAGCTCATCATCACCTACTGCCAGCAGGCAATCACCTTTAAAATGCTCGATAATATAGTCATTAATCTCATCCTCATCCAGGTCATGTCCCTCGATAAGAAGCTGTGTATCATATCTGAATTCTAATTCTTCTGCCATTTTATAATCTCCTTTACCACAAATAAAATCCTGTTCATTTTATCAAATTTCCATATATCTGTAAAGTGTGCCAAGAGAACTGTCCCCAGTCGCATCACATGCCCAGACTCTTACATTTCTCCAGACATACTTCAACAGTCTTATCCATATCGTAATACTTGTACTCACCCAGACGACCGCCAAAGATTACATTGGCTTCCTGCTCTGCCAGTGCTTTGTACTGTGCATAAACAGCGCCGTTTTTCTCATCATTTACCGGGTAATAAGGCTCATCCCCCAGCTTCCATTCGGAGGAATACTCTCTGGAAATGATAGTCTTTGGGATATCTTCCCCATCATCATCCTTGCCAAATTCAAACCACTTGTGTTCGATGATACGGGTCCATGGAGTCTCACGGTCGGTATAATTCACAGCTGCATTACCCTGGAAAGAAGGACTGTCTATAGTCTCATTTTCAAAACGAACAGAACGATACTGCAATGTCCCCAGCTTATAATCAAAGTACTGATCGATAGGTCCTGTAAAAACCACAGTCTTTGCCAGCTTCTGCAAATTCTCTCTGTCAGCCAGATAGTCCGTATTCAGTCTCACCTCAATGCCCTCCAGCATATTGGCAATCATCTTGGTATATCCGCCCATCGGGATGCCCTGATAAAGGGCATTAAAGTAGTTATTGTCGTAAGTATAACGTACAGGTAAGCGCTTAATAATGAAAGCGGGAAGCTCCTTACAATCTCTCCCCCACTGCTTCTCGGTGTAGCCCTTTACCAGACGCTCATATATATCACGTCCCACCAGAGAAATAGCCTGTTCCTCAAGATTCTTGGGCTCTCCTGTAATTTCCTTTTTCTGCTCTGCTATCTTGGCAGCAGCTTCCTCAGGAGTTACCACTCCCCACATTTTATTGAAAGTATACATATTAAAAGGCATGGAATATATCTCACCCTTGTAATTGGCTATAGGTGAATTGGTAAAACGGTTAAATACTGCAAATTTCTGTAAAAAATCCCAGACCTCTTTATTATTGGTATGGAAAATATGAGCGCCATACATATGCACATGTATATTTTCCTGTTTTTCCGTATAAATGTTACCTGCAATATGAGGGCGTTTATCAATAACTAAAATGCTCTTTCCTGCCTCCTTGGCCCTTCTTGCAAATGTGGCACCGTAAAGACCGGCACCTACCACCAAATAATCGTACATTTTTCTCCTCCTACTTCCTTCTTATAACTTTTTCAACTGCTTCAGCACTGCCAATTACATATAAACGATCTGTTTCCTCAAAAACATAATGAGGCCCGGGCACAGGCATTACCTTACTCTCCTTCTTTATAGCCACAATATTCAGGTCATACGCCGCACGGAAATTCAAAGATCCAACAGACTTACCTATCCACTTTTCAGATGCTGTAATCTCATAAATGGAGTATTCATCAGCCAGCGGGATAAAATCAAATACTCTGTCCGAATGCTCTGAAACAGCTATTCTTCTGGCCTCATCACGTTCCGGATAAATAATGTAATCTGCTCCTGCTCTTCGGAGGAATTTTTCCTGCACCACACTTTCAGCTTTAGCATAAATTTTCCTAGCCCCCAGCTCCTTTAATAGATCGGTAATCTGAAGTGAATACTGGAAATTACCACTCATACATACAAAACAGCAGTCAAAGGTATCTACAGCCAATGTGGCCAAAGTCTCTTTTACGGAGCAATCCGCTATACGCACAGAAATGCCCAGATTCACCATATCATCAAGATTTTCTTCATCTTTGTCCACGACCATTATCTCGCACTTGGTCTTTAAAAGTTCCTGGGTGAGATGATGGCCGAAATTGCCCATGCCTATTACTAAAAATGATTTCATTGTCCCTCCTTAGTCCTTTTCTGACGAAGGGGTCCCTCCCCTGCTTTGCAGCGGTCCCTCCTTAGTCCTTAGCCAACAGTTACTTGTTCTTCAGGGTACTCTACTTTAGCCCGTCCGTTTTTGCCGATGAGAGCTACAGCGAAGGTAACAGATCCAACGCGCCCCAGATACATGAGAAATGCAATAATGTATTTACTGCCACCCACGAGGCTTCTGGTAATACCGGTAGTCATGCCTACTGTATCAATGGCAGAAAAACTTTCAAAAAGAATATCATCCACAGGCAGCTTCCAAATACCGCAAATCAGCATAGTCGCTATTATTCCTATGGATATATTGTACATCATAACTACCAAGGCCTTTTTCAAAGTATCATCGGATATAGTACGGTGAAAAGCCGTCGTACGTCTGCGGCCTCGGATAAGATTAATCATATATACAAACACCACAAAAATAGTAGTAGTCTTTACACCACCGGCTGTGGAGCCCGGAGATCCACCGATCAGCATATAAATAATAGTAAGCAGTCTGGAGCTCTCCGATAAAGCCGATGTATCTACTGTATTGAAGCCCGCTGTACGAGGAGTGACTGCGGAAAACATAGCAGTAAGTATCTTTTCATTCATAGGAAGATCCTTACCGGTAGCATCATTCTCCAAAAAGAAGAAAAGCACAGTTCCCACTACAAAAAGGCCCAAAGTCATTACCAGTACAGCCTTGGTATGAAGAGAATATTTACGTATCCTCAAGCGGTGTCTGGCTACATCTGTCCACACAATAAAGCCCAGTGCTCCCACGGTAATCAAGGCCATAAGCGTGATATTGACCAGCCAGTCTCCCGAATAAGCCACAAAGGAAGAGTATTCCTCTTTAATGCCCATCAGGTCAAAGCCCGCATTACAAAAGGCGGAAATAGAATGGAATATAGAAAACCATATACCCCGCCCCAGTCCAAATTCAGGAATAAAGCGAATAGCCAGAAAGGCGGCGCCTACCATTTCAAAGGAAAGAGTCCCCAGGGTAATGACTTTCGCCAGCTTCATAATGCCACCGACTTTGGTGGTATTGATGGACTCTACCATAGTCTCCCTGTTGTAGAGCCCCATCCTCTTGCCAAATAGAGCAAAAAAGAAGGTAGCTATAGTCATGAAGCCCAAACCGCCTATCTGAATCAGTAGCAATAACACAGCCTGCCCCCAGTAGGTCCAGGTAGTCCAGGTATCGCAAAGGGTAAGGCCTGTAACGCACGAAGTAGAGACCGCGGTAAAAAAGGCCTTTTCAAAGCCTATACTACCGGCCTGCCTGGACATAAAAGGCAACATAAGCAGCACTGTGCCTATGGTAATCATAAGCAAGTATCCGATTATAATGATTTGTACGTGAGAAAGGCGCCTCATACGGGCCTTTACGCTTTCTTTTTTCATTATCGGCTGTTTTCCCTCCGCTCAAAATTATGAGTCCAATCAGAAAAAATCAAAAACAAGGTAAATACTATAGTGGAGCAGGTCCAGGTAAGAGGATATGCCCAAGCTACTACCTGATAAGTATCAGGAATAAAATGTGTAATCAGAGTAACATAGGTAACTCGAACCGCACACCAGAAAGTGAGCATGGTAACCATGGGAACAATAGCCTTGCCGCACCCTCTGAGGACACCTGCCGCACAATGGGAATATGCCAGCAAACAGAAGAAAACAGATGTTATTCTGGCATGTTTTACACCGTAAGCAATAGCATCTGCTACCTGCTGCGGGTCTACCTTGTCGCTTTCCTGGATAAATATGGTCAGCAGCTGAGGCACCGTAATATACATAATAATGCCTATAAGCTCTGCCACCAGAGCTCCGGATATAATACCTACCACTGCACCTTTTTTGGCACGATCATACTGCTTTGCCCCCAGATTCTGGCTGATAAATGTAGGTAAAGCCATAGACATGGCTGTGGTGGGCAAAAATACAAAGCCCTCTATCTTAAAGTAAGCTCCAACGCCTGCCATGGCTACATCGCCAAAGGCATTGATATTGGACTGTACTACCATATTGCCAATGCTGATAACAGAATTCTGAATACCGGTAGGCACACCCTGCACAATAATTTCTCTCATCATTTCAGGATTCCACTTAATCTGCTTAAATGTCAGTCTGGTGTAATCCTTACGCTGGGCCATCTTAATAAAGCAGAGCACTGCTGATACAGCCTGAGCAATAACAGTGGCTACACCTGCTCCCACAACGCCCCAGCCAAAGACTCCTACAAAAACGAAGTCCAGTATAACGTTAATCACGGAAGAAACTACCAGATAGATAAGCGGTCTGGTAGAATCTCCCAGGGCTCTCATGATAGACATGCCGATGTTATAAAAAATGATTGTAGATACACCTGCAAAATATGTCATGAGATAAGGAATCTCATATCTTGCAGTAGCTGCCGGTGTTCTCATCAAATAGATGATGGGATGCACCATAATCATGCCTATAACTGTAGCGCCAATAGAAGAAATAATGGCAAAAAGTACATTGGCATGGATAGCCTCTGTCACTTTTTCCTGCATCTTTGCACCATAATACTTTGAAATAATAACGGAACCACCGATACTGATACCATTAAAAAATCCCACTACGAAAAAGGTGATACTACCTGTCGTAGATACTGCTCCCAGAGCCTCCTGTCCAACAAAGCGGCTCACTATCCAAGCGTCTGCCAGCGAGTAAAGCTGCTGCAGGAGCTGGCCCAAAAACAGGGGGATGGCAAAGGCCAAAAGGCCGGATACTATGCCTCCCTCCGTCAGATCCAGGTCGTTATTGAAACTAATTCTAAATTTTCTTTTTGCAATGCTGTCCATATCTATATTACCAAAACCTATATTACAAATTATTGTGCTGCTATTTTTGCAGCTAAGTCTGTCAGATATTCCCCACGTTCCATTTTTTCCATAAGCTCTGTTTCCAGTGCTTCTTTTTTGGCAGAAAGCTCCATAAGTCTGCCATAATTGGCTGTATCATGTTCCATGTCCTTGGATACAAGAGCTATCTTATTTTCCAGAGCTTCTATATCCTGCTCAATGGTCTCAAATTCCTTCTGCTCTTTAAAGGTCATTTTAAGCTTCTTAGGAGCTTCTTTCCAGCCCTTTAAGGAGTCTGAAGCAGAATTCTTTGTATTGTCCCGCTTCTCATTTACCGAATTGGCCAGTCCCCCTGTCTTCTCCAAAAAGTCGGAATAGCCCCCTTCATATTGCTTGATTTCGCCATTATCCTCAAAAGCAAAAATCCTTCTGGCCACTCTATCCAGGAAGTATCTGTCATGGGAAACGGTCACCACAATGCCATCGTAATGATCCAGAAAATCCTCTAAAATCATAAGAGTCTGGATATCCAGGTCATTGGTAGGCTCGTCCAGAAAAAGCACATTTGTAGACATCATAAGAAGGCGCAGCAAATAAAGTCTTCTCTTTTCGCCACCGGACAACTTTTCAATAAGGGAATAATGCATATCCCCCGGAAAAAGAAAACGCTCCAGCATCTGAGAAGCTGTAATAGTCCCCTCCGTGGTATGAATAATCTCCGCTGCCTCACGGACATAGTCAATAACTCTCATACTACTGTCCATCCACTCATTTTCCTGAGAAAAATAGCCGATGGAAATGGTCTGACCAATAGTGATACTACCCTTATCAGGCTCCACTTTACCATTAATCATTTTAAGCAGTGTGGATTTGCCACAGCCATTACTGCCTATAATTCCCACTCTGTCATGCTTTAAGAACTTGTAGGAAAAATCCTTGATAAGAGTCCTGTCGCCATAGGCTTTGGAAAGCCCCATAAGCTCTATGGTAGTATTGCCCATGCGGCTGGTAATGGTTTTCCCCATCTGTCCTGCCAGCTGCTCCAGCCCTTTTTCGATATCCCTGTTGGGCGGCTCTACATCACGCAGATTCTCATACCGCTCAATATGAGCCTTCTGCTTGGTACTGCGAGCTCTGGCTCCACGCATCATCCACTGAATCTCTGTACGCAGTATGGACTGACGCTTGCGCTCTGTAGCTTCTTCCATAGCCTTTCTCTGCTCTCTAAGAGCCAGATATCCCACATAGCTGTCCTCGTAAAAATAAAGCTTGCCATGCTCCAGCTCAGCGATACGATTCACAACAGAGTCAAGAAAATATCTGTCATGAGTAATCATAATGAGAGCAGCCTTCATTTTCTGAAGGTAGCCCTCCAGCCATTCTGCCATGGCAGAATCCAGATGGTTGGTAGGCTCATCCAAAATATATAAATCGGCATCAGACAAAAAAGTACGCACCAGGGCTGCTCTTTTTCTCTGACCGCCGGACAATTCTCCTGCTTTCCGGTTGAAATCCGTAATAGCCAGAATATTCAGCATACGCTTAGCTTCCGGCTCCTTCACAAAAATGTCCTCAGGGCTCACCTCCGAAAGAACGGCCTGTAAAATAGGCTGGTCCTTGTCAAATTCAGGGGCCTGAGGCAGATATCCTATTTTTAAATTATTGGCAGTAGTCACCCTGCCCTCATCAGGCTGCAGGCGACAGGCTAGAATTTTCAAAAGAGTAGACTTACCGGTACCATTAATACCGATAAGTCCCACTTTGTCCCCCTCTTCCATTGAAAAAGCTATATCATCAAAAAGCTGCTTCTCAGTGAAAGAATGGGTAATATGTTCTGCATTTAAAATGTTCATTAATTTAAAGATCCCTTAATCCAGCTCTCCATCTCGTCATAAGATCTGGCGCCAACTGTCTGAGCCTTTTTCTCACCGTCCCTGAACACAAGGATTGCAGGAATGGACATGATACTGTAACGTTCAGCAACGCCGGGGCATTCGTCCACATCAACATTTAAAAACTTAACCTCAGGCATCTCTTCCGATAATTCTTCCATAGTAGGTGCCAACATTCTGCAAGGTCCGCACCAGGTGGCGGAAAAATCCACAACAACAGCTCCGCTGGCAATAGCCTCATCATATTCTTTTGTATTTACTTTTGTTACCATAACTAGTCTACCTCCAAAAAAACGTTCTGGTTAAAGATAGTACTATTGTATACTCTTTTTCTTGCTTTTGCCACTATTTTTTTGTATACTCTCAAGCAAGAAACAAAATCTATTTCCAAGTTTCCTTAAATTTGTCACAAACAGGTGAACGCATATGGAAAAAAACAGTAAAAAAGCCTGGCTTTATCTCTTACCTGCCATCCTATTTCTGGGTGTATTTATGGTATACCCTCTGATTGACGTCCTGATATATTCTTTTGAAGAGGGCTTTAATTTCGCCTCTCAATCATCTATAGGCACAGGATGGTACAATTATTCATACATTCTTCATGACCCCTATTTCCTGCAAGCAGTCAAAAACACTTTCATAATAGTAATCATAACCGTTCCTTTGTCTACAGGACTTGCTCTGCTTATTTCGCTGGGCCTTTCCAAAATACAGGTGCTGAGAGATCTCTATCAGACCATCTATTTCCTCCCTTATGTTACCAATACTCTGGCAGTAGGTCTGGTATTTATGATTCTGTTTAAGAAAACAGCCTATACCGATGGTATGGTAAACCTTCTTATTACCGCCTTCGGTGGACAGGCTGTGGACTTTATAGACGGTCCTTACTGGGCCAAAATGTTTGTAATGTGCTTTTACACCGTCTGGGTCGTAATGCCTTTTAAGATTCTTCTGCTGACTTCTGCACTGGCCTCTGTCAGTGACAGCTATTACAATGCAGCCAAGGTAGACGGTAGCAGCAGCTCCAGGATTTTTTTCCGTATTACTCTTCCCATGATAAGTCCCACTGTTTTTTACTTAATCATCACCGGCTTCATTGGTGCTTTCAAGGCCTACTCCGATGAGGTCGCCATATTCGGAACCAATCTTAATGCAGCCGGCATGAATACCATCGTTGGATACGTATATGATATGCTTTATGGCAATTCCGGAGGCTACCCCTCTTTCGCCTCTGCAGCTGCCATAGTTCTTTTCATCATCATTCTGACCATTACCGTGATTAATCTGCTGTTCAGCAGAAAGCACGTTCATTACTAGGAGGCACTTATGGACTACGAAAAAATAACCAAACGTGCCAAAGCACAGACAATAATTAAAAACATTTTGATTTATACCGGGCTTAGTATTTGGGGAATCCTGGTACTCTTTCCATTTTATTGGATGGTGCTTTCTTCCCTTAAAAGCTATGGTGCCTACAACGGAGAATTTATCCCTAAGTTTTATACTACAGCCCCTACATTTTCCAACTACATTTCAGCATTTACAGCGGTGCCTCTGGGCAGATATCTGGTTAACACCCTGATTTTCACCCTGGTGACTACTGCTGCCATGCTGGTAGTGGTTACCTTTGCCGCCTTTGCTTTTGCCAGGCTGGAATTTCCGGGTAAGAATCTGGTTTTCACACTCTTTCTTGCACTTATGATGATTCCGAATGAGCTGGTAGTTATCACCAATTTTGTTACCATTACCAACATGAATCTCCGTAACACCTTTACAGGTCTGATTTTACCCAGCATCACATCGGTTTTTTACATTTACCTGCTAAAGGAAAATTTTGCCAGCGTTCCTGACGAGCTTTACTTTGCTTCCAAGGTGGACGGCACCACAGATATGCGTTACCTGTTAAAGGTTCTGATTCCCATCTGTCGTCCTACTATGGTAACTATAGTTATTCTTAAAGTCATTGAATGCTGGAATTCCTACGTATGGCCTCGTCTGATTACCGACGATCAGACCAAATATCTGGTATCCAACGGTATTCAGGAAATCCGCGAAAACGGCTTTGGCCGAGAAAATATCCCTGCAATGATGGCAGCTGTAGTTATTATTTCCTTACCGCTTATTATTCTTTTCCTTATCTTCCGTCATAGGATTATGGATGGAGTAGCACAGGGAGGTACAAAGGGATGAAAAAACATTTATCTTTATTACTTGCCATTCTCCTTGCGCTTTCCTGCTTTTCACTGGCAGGCTGCCATGGTGGCAAGGCAAAACGTGATTTTGAAATGCCTGAAAGCTTTGATACCAGTCGCGAATACAATATTACCTTTTGGGCCAAAAATGACAGCAATAAGGTCCAGGTGGCCATATACGACCAGGCCGTAGCCGATTTTGAAAAGCTTTACCCCAATATTCACGTAACACTAAAGCGTTATTCCGATTATGTTACACTTAAAAATGATGTTATTACCAATATAGCCACAGATACCACTCCAAATGTATGTATCACTTATCCCGATCACATCGCCAACTATCTGGCAGGCGATAATGTAGTAGTGGCTTTGGATGATCTCTTTGCCAACAGTAAATACGGCTTTGGCGGCTCTGAGCTCAAATACGATGCTCCGGCCAGAGATGAGATAGTAAGTGAGTTTCTCAATGAATGTATAGTAAACGGCAAGTATTATGCTATCCCCTACATGCGTTCCACTGAAGCCCTCTATGTAAACAAAACAATGCTGGAATCCATGGGATACAGTCTCCCGGAAAAGCTCACCTGGGATTTTATATGGGAAGTATCCGAAAAAGCCATGGAAAAAGACTCTTCCGGTAATTTTACTGTCAACGGTCAAAAGGTCATGATACCTTTTATCTACAAATCCACTGATAACATGATGATTACCATGCTGAAGCAGCTGAATGCACCCTATTCCGATAGCAAGGGCAATATCGGTATTTTCAGCGAAGAGACTACAAATATATTGAAGGAAGTCAACGCTCACGCTAAAACAAGGGCATTTTCCACCTTTAAAGTCAGCTCCTATCCCGGCAATTTCCTAAACGCAGGCCAGTGTATTTTCGCTATTGACTCTACCGCAGGCTCTACCTGGATTGGATCCCAGGCACCGCTTATTGATATCAGTAAGGAGAATCTGGTGGAATTTGAGACAGCAGTTGTTCCCATTCCTCAGTATAATCCAAACGATCCGAAAATGATTTCCCAAGGGCCTTCCATATGTATTTTCAACAAAGAAGATCCGCAGGAAGTACTGGCCTCCTGGATTTTTGCCCAGTATATGCTGACCAATGATGTGCAAATCGGCTTCTCTGAGACCGAGGGCTATGTGCCTGTTACCAGAAAAGCGCAAAGTGATCCCGCCTATCTGGATTATCTTTCTCGTGAGGGTGAGGACAATGACCGGTATTACGCTGTTAAAATACAGGCTGCCAAGCTTTTGTTGGCCAATACCTCTCACACCTTTGTTACTCCTGTTTTTAACGGCTCTGCGTCTCTACGTGAAGCTGCAGGCGATTTGATTGAAAATGCCGTAAAAAGTGCCAGACGAAGTAAATCTTTTGATGATGCAGCCATTTCCACCCTGTATTCTGAGACCAAGTCTCTGTATCATCTGGATCAAATAGTCATTACGAGTAACTCCGGTGAAAAAAACTTAGGGCCTCTTCCCGGCACTTCCGTTATTTTAATAAGTGCAGTGGTGCTTACTTGGATTGGTATTCTTATTTATGTCGCTTATGAAAGAGTAAAAAAGAAATCAAAAAACAACAAATAAACACATCTTGCGCAAAACAAACTAATATTGTATAATGTGTCGGAATTCCCAAAAGGACTTCCGACATTTTTTAGACGAGGTGAAAATATGAAGAAATCATTAATGGTGTTCCTTGCTGCCATTGCTACATTTGCACTTGTTGCATGCGGTTCCAAGAACAAAGATGTTGCAAAAAATCCCGATGCTATGACATATTCTGAGTTTGCTGCTGCTGCTCTGGACTCTGACGTATGCGTTGAGACTTATGTTCAGGCTAATCAGGCTTGGTGGGAAAAGGATGGTAAGGGTCTTATCACTCTTTACACTCAGGACAAGGACGGCGGATATTTCATTTATGAAGCTGCTTGCACAAAGGAGATGGCTGCAAAGCTTGTTCCCGGTACAAGAATCCTGGTAAAAGGCGTTAAGTCCGAGTGGTCCGGAGAAGTTGAGATCGTAGATGCTACTATCTCTATCGTTGAGGGCGCAAAGTCCTACGTAGCTCCTGCTGCTGATGCTACTTCCAAGCTGGGTACAGATGATATCGCTAAGCTCCAGAACCAGTTCGTATCCTTCAAGAATCTTACAGTTGTTGCTAAGGACGGTGCAGGTTTCCGTTATAAGTGGGATGGCACAGGTTCACAGGGTGATGACCTTTACTTCGATGTTACAGATGGTACACACACTGTTACTTTCACAGTAGAGTCCTACCTTTGCGACAAGACCACAGACGTATATAAGGCTGTTGAAGCTTTCAAGGGTGGCGAAAAGATTGATGTTGAGGGCTTCCTTTACTGGTACAATGGCGCTCAGCCTCATGTAACAAAAGTTACAACAAAGTAATATGAAGTGTACGCCGCCAGGCGCACCAATAAAAAATGACCGAATCGCTTCGGTCATTTTTTTTATTTAATTCTGTACAAATCTCATCTTATTTCCATCAGGCTTCTTCTTTTCCACAGGAGCCGGCTCCGGCTTACGATAAAGATTACCCAGGCCCTTGGCCATACTATCCTTGCAGCTCTTGCAGAAACGTCCGGTAAGAATACGGGCACCACACTGCTCACAGTTGAGTGCAATATCAGATGACTCAGCAAAAGTAAGCCTCTCTTCTCTGATCCACTTATGCACCTGATTTGGAGTAACCTCCATGGCATCACACAGCTCCTGAATGCCACATCTCGGATGATCGTAAACATACTTTTTTACTTCATCGAACTTCTCATCCATTGCTTTCACACAAGCCTGACAAATAGGCGGATTACCCGGTATAAAAGTAAACATTTTTCCACAGCTTGGACAATTACGCAGTTCCATATGCAATTCCTTTCCTTTTATCCTGCTAGCTATGTGCTGAAGCCGCACAGATAAAATATACCCTTTCAACTCCTGATTTTTTAAGTGCCACGGCTACAGCAGCCACGGTACTACCGGTAGTAAAAATATCATCTACCACTATCACTGAGCCACTCAAACATTTTCCCGGCTTGACTCTAAAACAGCTTTCCAGATTTCTTTGCCTTTCCTTTCTTCCCAAGGTCTTTTGCTCTACAGTGTCCTTTACTTTTTCCACTACATCACCAAAAGGTATTCCTGTTCGTTCTGACAAGGTCTTTGCCAGCCTTTCTGACTGATTGAAGCCCCGTACTCTAAGCTTCTTAGATGTAATAGGAACCGGAACAATCATTGTAGCTTCCGTAGATGCTATAAACCCTCCATGATATTTCACTGCCATTTCACTAAAGAAAAGTGGAAGTTCCAAATAGCCTTTGTCTTTATACTCAGCTATTGTAGCACCAATATCAGAATGATAAAGAAATACGCATCTGCCCGCTTCGTAGGGAAAATCACCTTTTTCGCACTGCTTGCAGTACTCTCTATCCTCCTTCATAGGTCTTCCACACTTCATGCAATATGGATCCGTCACATAAATGTGCGCCTTCCTGCATTTCTCATGGATAGAATTCTTTCCGCCTGTCACAGGTCTCCTGCATACAGGACAAATATAAGGAAAGAGAAATCTTATAATATTCATATCTGCCTTTCTCTCCCGGACAGATATATAGTATATTTTATATCTCTGTTACAGCAAATTCAATTAACTAAGGATAAACAATTCATAGAACTATTGGCAATCTTTAATAGCTTGGCATAAACCTGAGTATCTGGTCTGCTCCATTACGTTGTCTATCATCATTTCCACTGTGTCACTGGCACCGATTATGGTGACGCAACGTTTAGCCCTGGTAACCCCGGTATATAGAACATTTCTGTTAAAAAGCATACGCGGCCCTGTAAGCAGCGGCAACACAACAGCAGGATACTCTGATCCTTGGGACTTATGGATGGTCACGGCATAAGAAAGCTGCAGCTCATCGCATTGCGAAAACTGATAGGTAACTTCTCTGCCTTCTTCAAACTCCACTGTAAGACTTTGACCGTAGGGGTCCACTCTTTTTATAATACCACAGTCCCCGTTAAAAACTCCGGTACCGGAATCTATTACCACACCATGTCTGGAGCGCACTTCCCATTCCAGCTGGTAGTCATTTTTTATCTGCATCACTTTGTCGCCTTCACGCAGGATTTTCTCCCCCTCAAACTGATGCTCCTGTTTACCCGGGCCCGCAGGATTCAATGCTTCCTGAAGCCTTAAATTCAGTCCTTCGCAGCCCAGCACACCTGCCCTCATAGGAGTCAGCACCTGCACCTCTTTTGGATCCACTTTTAAAAAGCCTGATAGCTTCTGTTTTACCAAATAAATAATGCCGTCAGCTATCTCCTGCGCATCCTTCCTGTTCAGGAAAAAGAAGTCGCTTCCCTGTTTGTTGATCAGGGAAATATGCTGACCTTTATTAATCTTATGTGCATTTACGATAATGTCACTTTCAGCAGCCTGTCGGAATATTTTCTGAAGAAGTACCGTACTGAAGGTCTGAGACTCAATAATGTCTTTTAAGACATTGCCGGGCCCTACTGATGGCAGCTGATTTTCATCGCCTACAAAAATCACTCGGGTACCCACGGTGATGGCTTTCAGCAAGGCATACATAAGGGAAATATCTACCATTGATGTCTCATCGATAATAATGGCATCTGCTTCCAGCGGATTCGATTCGTCTCTGGCAAAATCCAGGCCCTTCAGATCACCAGCATCATCGGGGAGGCGCTGTATCTCCAGCAGTCTGTGAATAGTGCGTGCTTCCTTCCCGGTAGTCTCTGACATACGCTTTGCAGCGCGTCCGGTGGGAGCTGCCAGCAGCACATCCATTCCTTCACGCTCAAAAAATCTGATAATCATGTTAATAGTGGTGGTTTTACCGGTACCCGGGCCTCCGGTCAGGATAAATACACCATTTTTTACTGCCTCGTATACTGCAGACTCCTGTAATTCATCAGGTTCTATGTCCAGGTCCTTTATAACGCCTTTTAATCTATTGCTGATTTTTTCATCAGTAATCTCATAGCGACAGTTCAAGTCGCAAAGCATCCGGGCCACATTTAATTCCATATAATAGAATGAGGCTATATATATTTTGCGGAAAAGTCCCTTCTCTCCTTCTTCTTCCTTTACAATAATTTTGCGCTCCAGAGCCAGCTTGTAGAGCTCTCTCCCCATACTGTCATCATCAGTGTCCACCAGCTCTCTGGTCTTCTTGTATAGCTCCTCTTCCGGCAGATACACATGTCCATTGGCTGTAGCCAGATTCAGGCTATAGTATAGAGCTGCCTTGATACGAAATTCATCATCGATAGCGCCTCCCTGTTGCATAGCTATCTCATCTGCAATTTTAAAACCAATACCGCTTATGTCTTCAGCCAGTCTGTAGGGATTCTCCCGGATGACACGATACATATTGTGCCCATAATATGTATATATCTTCATGGCTGTGTGTCCGGTGATATTAAGCTTTTGCAGAAAAAGCATGGCTGACCGCACCTCATGCTTTTCAGCGAACTGCATACCTATGTTTTGAGCAATACGTTCGCTTATGCCTTTTATCTCAGCCAATCTTTCAGGTTCCTCTTCCATTATCCTAAAAGTATCATCACCGAATTTTTTTACGATTCTGGCAGCCAGAGTAGGACCTACACCGCTTATGGCCCCTGACGCCAGATAACGCTCCATATCTTTACTCTCAGTGGGCTCTATAGCTTCTATGCGGTTTATTTTTATCTGATCTCCGTATTGGGGGTGAAAAGATTCTTCTCCCTCTACTTCTACATATTCGCCTTCGTCAAAGGAAGCACACACGCCTACGCAGCACACTTCATCACCTTCGCCTATATCCAGGGTCATTACAGTGTACCCATTATCCGGGTTTCTATATGTAATTCTGCTAATATAACCTTTTACTTTTTGAATATCCATATCCACCTGCGTATATGACAAAAGCAGGCTTTTGGCCTGCCTCTGTAATTATCATACTTTTTCTTCTGCTTTTATATCGGGTGTTACCACAATATCCTCTACTTCTCCGGGCTTTACGGTAATGCCGGCATTATCCTTAATGGACTTGTACAGCATATCTGCAATACCCAGATTGGCATTATCTGAAATAATTTTGGCATACTGTTCATAAAGAGTGTCGCCAAAAGTCTTCATATAATCATTATCCTTCAGGTCATCGTCAGGACAAAGAGCTTTTTTGGAAGACTTTATTACCTGCTCAACCAGATACTGTTCAAAACTTTTGCAAGCATCCATAAGCTCCTTCTCGGAAGCCTGCTGCGCATTCATTCCCTCCAGCTTGCTGGTAAGCTTATCACCGGAATTTTCAGTCTTTAAGCTATTTAATTGTTGTGCATAATTGCTGGCGATTGAAATAGCCATTTAAACTATCCTCTCAACTGATTGGCCTGTTGAAGCATCTGATCGGATGCTGTAATTACCTTTGAATTCATTTCATAAGCACGCTGGGCTACGATAAGATTAACCATCTCATCTACAGCCTGAACATTGGATGCTTCCAAATAGCCTGAGCGTACTTTGGTCAGCTTAAGCGCATCGTCCTCTCCCTCGAATCTGGGCTCGCCTGAAGCCTCTGACTCAGCCAGATAGCTACTGGAAAGCTTGGTAAGTCCGGCACGATTATTAAACTGAACCAAACCGATTTGTATATTTAAGTCTACTATTTCTTCCTGTGGATTACGGTAGAAAATGCGACCGTCGGCATCAATAATAAGACGACTGGTCTCTACATCTTCACCAAATACAATCTCATTGCCTCCTCTGTCATGGACAGCATAGCCATCCGCTGTACAAAGGGTCATACCATTGTTACCTACGGACACATTGAAATTGCCCTGACGTGTATAGCCTGTAGTACCATCCGGCATGGATACCTGGAAAAATCCTGCACCTTCCAGTGCCAGGTCTAATGTATTTCCTGTAGAAGTAAGATTGCCCTGGTCATAACGGGAAGTGATGGAAGCCACTCTGACTCCTGCACCTACCTGACCAATAACAGGCTTTGGATTGCCTTCGTTATCTTCCGTCTTTCTCTGAAGCTTGGAATAAAGAAGGCTCTTGAACTCTACAGTTTCCTTTTTATAACCGGTAGTATTAATATTGGAAAGATTGTTGGAAATGGTATCAACAGCTGTCTGCTGCGCTATCATTCCTGATGCGCCTGTCCATAATGAACGAACCATTAACGTCACCTACTTTCTGCTAGTATCAGCCTGAAACACGACCTACACTGTTAACTGACTGCTCAAGAGAAGAATCCATGGTCTGGATCACTTTCTGATTTGCTTCATACGCTCTGGTGATGGCGATGAGATTCACCATCTGATTGACTACCTGAACATTGGAAGTCTCCAAGAATCCCTGACGCACCAGTGCAGTAGGCTCTTTTTCTGTAGCCCCTTTCACCGGCTCGTAAAATGTATCAGCATATTTTTTAAGGTAATTATAATCTTCAAAATCTACTATACGGAGCTGATCGATAAGCTCCCCGTCAGCATATATAGCCCCACTCTGATCGAAGCTGATCTCTCCTGCTTCCAGCGGAACAATCAAGTCCCCTGCTTCACTCTGAAGATGATTTCCATCCGCATCTGTGACAAAACCATCTCTGGTAATGGTGAAATTGCCGGCTCTTGTATATCTGATATGGCTTTCGCCCGCTCTATCCACTACTCTTACCTGGAAAAAGCCATCGCCTTCCAGGGCAAGGTCGTAAGTGTTATTGGTCTGACGCAATGATCCTTGAGTATAATCGGTATATGTCTCGCCAATTTTTACGCCAAGTGCTTCTCGGCCAATGATGCGATTGTCAATACCCAAACGCTCTGACTTGTCCTTTACCTTGATACCCAACATGTCGTCAAAGGACTGGCTGGATGCACCCTCAGTCTTATAGCCCGTGGTAGCAGCATTGGCAATGTTGTTCGATATAACGTCCAAACGTTTTTGTTCGTTTCTCATGCCTGACCATGCAGTATAAAGACCTCTGACCATGTGTGCTCCTTTCATGCGTTTTCACTCGCATAAGTCCAATGCTTTGCAAGCAGGCTTGCAAGCATCTTCCCTTTGCCCGCCGTAGCTTTACGAAAAACGCCGTACTCCTACATCTGGTCGATGACCTCGAGGTAACGGCCTGTACCGATAGCTACTGCAGTACGTGGGTTATCTGCTGTAATAGTGGTGATACCTGTTCTGTTATGGATAAGCTCTTCAAGCCCCCAAAGCTGGCATCCGCCTCCGGTAAGAACGATACCGTTATTAGCAATATCCGCTGCAAGCTCAGGTGGAGTCTTTTCAAATACTCTGGAAATAGCATCTACAATCTGAAGAGTAGGCTCTGATAGAGCAGCCAGTGTATCCTCTGATGTAACGGCAATGGTCTTAGGAAGGCCTGATGCAGCGCCACGGCCCTTAACATTCATGGCAATGCTTTCCGGTCTCTGATATGCTGAGCCAATCTGTAGCTTAATCTCTTCAGCTGTACGCTCACCAATGATAATATTCTTATTTTTTCTAAGGTAACGGCTGATAGCCTCATCGAAGTCATCACCTGCCACCTTAATGGATGTGGAAACTACTGTGCCACCCAGGGAGATAACTGCAATATCAGTAGTACCACCACCGATATCCACTACCATGTTACCGCAAGGCTTGGTAATATCAATGCCTGCACCGATGGCTGCAGCAATAGGCTCCTCGATGATAGCAACGCTCTTAGCACCGATAGTATATGCTGCATCCTCAACCGCTCTTTTCTCTACTTCTGTTACACCTGATGGAACGCAGATGGAAACGCGAAGCTTACCGAAACGGTGTCTGCCGATAGCCTTATTTACGAAATGCTTAAGCATTTTTTCTGTAACGGTATAGTCAGAAATAACGCCGTGACGAAGAGGTCTTACCGCAACAAT
>JAZUFN010000255.1:0-5663 GCA_045640725.1 Lachnospiraceae bacterium | reverse complement strand
ATGATTATTCCTCAGATTGCCGGGAACAATACCTGTAGCGGCACGCTGGTGATTCCACGGCTTTGTCCTGTATGTGGCAGTGAGACTGTTATAAGGGATGATGAAGGGATACGTACCCTCTACTGTACCGGTTCTGAATGCCCTGCCAAAAAAGTGGGGGCCTTTACCCATTTCGTCAGTCGTGATGCTATGAATATTGAAGGAGTATCAGAAAACACTATTGAAAAATGGGTGGACCTTGGTATACTTCATACTGTAGCTGATTTTTACAGATTGTCCCGGCATAAAGAGGTTATCATAAGCCAGGATGGATTTGGCGAAAAGTCTTATGAGAATGCCATTAACGCTATCGAGAACAGCAGAAATACCAATGGTGCCAGAGTTCTCTACTCTTTAGGTGTACCCGGAGTAGGCGTAGCTACGGCGAAGCTTCTTATGAAGCGCTATGGTGATGACTTTATGAAATTTATGGCTGCAGATGCGGCTGACCTTTGCTGCATAGACGGAATAGGCGAAGTGACAGCCGGTGATATAGTGGCTTTTTTCAAAAATGAGAAAAATATGGCGCTGGTTCAGGACCTGCTGTCTCAAGTTACCATTGAGAAAAACAGCAGTGACACGGAACAGATATACGAAGGACTTACCTTTGTTATTACCGGTAGTGTTAATCATTTCAAGGACAGAAGTGAGCTGAAAGAATACATAGAAGAGCGCGGTGGTAAAGTAGCCGGCTCTGTCAGCAGTAAAACCAATTACCTGATTAATAATGACTCTACGTCAGGTTCATCAAAAAATAAAAAGGCTAAAGAGCTGGGAGTAAGCATCATCACAGAGGATGAATTTCTGGCCCTTGGAAAGGTGGAATAATGCCAATAAAGGTACAGGCAGAGCTCCCTGCAAAGAAGGTTCTGGAGGGAGAAAATATATTTATTATGGACGAGAACAGGGCGCTCTCTCAGGATATTAGACCTCTTCAGATTGCGGTACTGAATCTCATGCCTCTTAAAGAGGATACTGAAGTGCAGCTTATGCGTTCCATGTCCAATACACCGCTTCAGCTGGATTTGACTTTTGTTACTACAAAAAGCTATGTGGGTAAAAACACTGCTACTTCCCACCTGGATACCTTTTATCAGACCTTTGACGATATTAAAGGCAGAAAATTCGACGGACTTATCATTACCGGTGCTCCTGTTGAACAGATGGAATTTGAGGAGGTGGCTTACTGGGATGAGCTTAAGGAAATAATGGATTGGTCCAGGACCAATGTGACTTCCACCCTTCATATTTGCTGGGGAGCTCAGGCAGGGCTTTATTACCATTATGGTATACCTAAGAAAAATCTTGGGAAAAAGCTTTCAGGCATCTATGAGCATAATGTTTTAAACAGAAAGATTGCCTTGGTAAGAGGGTTTGACGATATTTTTAAAATACCTCATTCCAGATATACTGAATCGGATAATGAAGCTATTCGCCTGGATGACAGACTGACCATCATGGCAGAGTCTAAGGAAGCCGGTATTTTTCTGGTTATGAATGAAAACGGCAGCCAGATTTTTGTTATGGGACATCCTGAGTACGACCGCATTACCCTGGATAAGGAGTATAAAAGAGACGTAGACAAGAGGATCAATCCTGATATTCCGGTGAATTACTACCAGGATGATGATCCATCCAAGACGCCTGTTTTATCCTGGAGAGGACATGCCAATACCCTTTATACCAACTGGGTAAATTATTATGTTTACCAGGTAACACCTTACGAATTAAACTAAAAATAACTCCCTCGGCAGGCTGAGGGAGTTCTATTTTTTTTATAAAAGTCTAAGTATGGCTTAATTGATGTTTATAATTCCATGACTTATAATGCCATCGTCAAAATAGGATAAGTATATGGAGAGGCAATAATGAGTATTTTATCCCAATTATGCGCTCTTGCAATCCTATATGCCATTTTAGGATTCTACGCATCAAAAAGGAAAATATCGTTAAATACAGGGCGCAATTATCTGCAGCTGGTAGTAGCTACGGTAATATGCGCCAGTTGTGATTTGCTTTCCATTTACTTTATTGATCGTATTGATGTTATTCCGGAATTTATAGTGTATGCCATTAGTAAGCTTTATCTGGTTACCATTTTCCTGGTAGCATATTTTGGCCTTCGCTATATTTTTTCGGATATTTATAAAAAGGAGAAAGCCTATCATCTGGCAGCTGCAATAGCGGGGGTATGGTATCTTTTTGGTGTGATAGTGATATTCCTATTGCCTATTAATATACATTACACTGACGGCGTGGCAAAATATACTGAAGGTCCGGCTACTCTGGCTACCTATATTTTCGTTTTTGTAACTATTCTGTCAATTATATTTTTCCTTATGTTGAACAGGGTAAATCTGAATTACCAGAGAAGAAATGCAGTTTATTTTTGGCTGGGGATTTGGGTACTGGCAGCGGTAATCCAGTTTTTCAACAACGATATACTTATTGTAAGTTTTGGCGCCTCTCTGGGGATTATGGTTATATATTTTGCTTTGGAGAATCCTGAGAGCAATATAGACAGAGTGAGCGGATTGTTCAATGAAAATGCCTTGATGCTGTATTGTGAGCAAAAATTCAATAAAAAGGATAATTTTGCCCTGTTTAACCTGAATGTGGGTGCAGGTATGGGAAAAGCGGGTGCAGCAGTAGATGCGGATATTTTGAAAGAAGTATTAAAATACCTGCGTTCTTTCTCTAAGGGAGACATATTCAAGATTTCTGCCAACGATTATACGCTGGCCTTTGATAGTGAAAAGGATGCCAAGGAAGCCTTTGATTTGCTGAGAGAGAGAATGCTCTACAGCTGGGGAATAGGGCGAAATGTTATGCTTAATTGTCACTTCACCTTTTTTCCGGATACGTTTTTATGTAAAAATGTTAATGAATTGCAGGAAGTGTACAGTTATGCTACCCATATGGCCAAATATGAATCAAAGCCTTTTCTGGTCACAGGGAATATTATTGAAGAAATGTATGCTGAGCAGGAGATGGAAAAGCTGATTCAGGATGCTATTGAGAAAGACAGAGTAGAGCCTTTTTATCAGCCCATTTATAATGTGGCAGCCGGAAAAATTACAGCAGCTGAGGCGTTGGTGCGTATAAAAAAGGAAGACGGTAGTCTGGTGAATCCGGCAGATTTTATCCCTCTGGCAGAAAGAAACGGTATGATTATTTCTCTGGGAGAAGTTATTTTTGAAAAGGTTTGCAGATTTATAGCCAAAGAAAAACCTTATGAAAAATACGGCCTTGAATATATAGAGGTGAATCTGTCTACAGTGCAGGCCGGATATGAGTCTCTGGCAGATTCCTTCATCTCTATTATGGAGAGAGAGCATGTGGAAGCCAAGTACATTAATCTGGAGATTACCGAAACCGCCTCTATTGGAGACAGGGCAGTGTTGCTTAAAAATATGAAACAGTTACGCCTGTATGGAGCGACTTTTTCCCTGGATGATTTTGGTACCGGCTTGAGTAATCTGAATTATGTTATGGACATGCCGGTGGATATCGTTAAATTTGATCGTGAGATGACCCAAAAGTATTTTGTTAATGATGTAGCCAAGCGCCTTATGACTGATACCATTCAGATGTTGAAGGGAATGGAACTGTCTATCGTGGCGGAAGGCGTAGAAGATGAAAAAACACTTGCAGAAATGACATCAATTGGTGTAGACTATATTCAAGGTTTTTACTTCTCAGCTCCCCTTCCCAGAAGGGACTTTTGCGACTATTTAATCAGCAGAATGACGGAGCTTTAGAGGGTGAAGCCGGAAATAGGCAGGCACTCTTGGTGGAATTGGCAGACACGCAAGATTTAGGTTCTTGTGCGAGAGCGTAAGGGTTCAAGTCCCTTAGGGTGCATTTTATACCCGCCTCAAAGATTACTCTGAGGCGGGATATTTTTTCGTAGACGCGAAGCTCATGGCAAGGGAATTCGGGGACAATTAATCACATGAAAAAACTACTTAAATTTTTAAAACCATATAAGGTGCAGGCGATAATGGCACCGTTATTTAAAATGCTGGAGGCAATTTTTGAGCTTTTCGTACCTCTGGTAATGGCAGCGATTATTGATACCGGTATAGCAAACGACAATAAGCCTTATATTTTTGGCATGGGAGGAGTACTGATACTTCTTGGCATTGTGGGGCTGGTGTCTTCCATAACTGCTCAGTATTTCAGTGCCAAAACAGCAGTTAATGCCGCTGCAGATATTAAGAGCGCATTATTTGCCCATATTCAGTCTTTTTCTTTTTCGCAGATTGATTCACTGGGGGCATCGACTCTTATCACCAGACTGACCGGAGATGTAAATCAGGTTCAGCAGGGCATTAATATGACCCTTCGTCTTTTCTTAAGGTCACCCTTCATTGTATTTGGTGCCATGATTATGGCTTTTACCATCGATGTGAAGACGGCCCTTGTTTTTGTTGTTGCTATTCCGCTGCTTTCTGTTATCGTATTCTGGATTATTCTGGGTACGGTACCCCTGTACAAAAAAGTACAGGGTAATATGGACAAAATGCTGGTGAGAGTGCGTGAAAATCTTACCGGTGTCAGAGTGGTACGTGCTTTTAACATGCAGGAAAGGGAGAAGGATGCCTTTACTGATGAGAATGAAGTATATACTGAGTCTATAAAAAAAGCAGCCGGTATTTCAGCTCTTATGAATCCCTTGACTTATGTTATAGTCAATGTGGCACTGGTTATTATTCTATACTCCGGCGCTATCAGAGTGGATTCAGGAGCTATTACCCAGGGACAGCTGATTGCTTTGGTAAATTACATGTCCCAGATTCTGGTAGAGCTGGTTAAACTGGCCAATCTTATCATCCTGATGACCAAGGCGGCAGCTTCAGCCAACCGTGTAGGTGATATTTTTGCAATTGAGGCAGAGCCGGTGGAGAATCCTGACTATGCAGGCCTGGAAAAAGGTGATATCCATAAAAAAGTGGAATTTAAAGAGGTGTCCTTTAAGTATGGGTCGGCAGGTTCTGAGTCACTGGAAAATATTACTTTTTCTGTCAATAAAGGAGATACTATTGGTATTATCGGATCTACCGGATCGGGTAAGACTACTTTGGCGCAGTTGATTCCGGGCTTCTATAAGCCTACGGGAGGAGCTGTTTATGTAGATGGCATTGACACCAGGACTTACAATCAGGAGACATTGAAGGACAAGGTGGGCTTTTGCATGCAGAAGTACTTCCTTTTCAAGGGAAATGTAAGAGATAATGTTACATTTGGCGCTGATAAGGCTACAGATGAGGATGCAATATGGGCTCTTAAGACGGCTCAGGCCTATGACTTTGTGATGGAGAAAAAAGGACTGGAGACGGAAGTTGCCCAGGGAGGAGGCAATCTGTCCGGTGGTCAGAAACAGAGACTTATGATAGCCAGAGCTCTTTGCAGAAGACCGGAGATACTGATTTTGGATGATTCTTCGTCTGCTCTGGATTATGCTACAGATAAGAGACTTAGGGAAGCTATTAAGGAAATAAAAGATATGACGGTATTCATTATTTCCCAGCGTACAGCTACAGTAGCTCATTGTGATAAGGTGATAGTTTTGGAAGACGGTCATATAGCGGGACTGGGCAGTCATGAGGAACTGCTTATGA
>JAZUFN010000254.1:0-1871 GCA_045640725.1 Lachnospiraceae bacterium | reverse complement strand
ACATCATGCTCTTCAACGCATCCGGGGTAAATGTATATTTTTTATTGCAGAAATGGCAATTAACCTCTATTTCTTTTCCCTCGTCAATAAGCTCTTGCAGGTCTGCCTTGGATATGGAGGCCACGGCAGCAGATACTCTCTCGCGGGAGCAGTTGCAATAGTACTCGCAGTCTCTTTTTTCCATGATTTCAGGCTCCATGCCGGCCATAACATACTCTATGATTTCCTCAGGGGTCATGCCCTCATCCAAAAGCTCTGTGATAGCGGTCACTTCAGTCAGCTTCTGCTCCAGCTGAGCTATAACCTCTTCCTCGGCAAAAGGCATCAGCTGAATAATAAAGCCTCCGGCTTGACGCACTGTATTGTCCTTATTCATCAGCACGCCCAGCGCCACAGCACTTGGAATCTGTTCAGATATGGCAAAGTATGCTGTCAGGTCCTCTGCTATCTCTCCGGAAATAAGGTTGGCCTCGCCCACATAGGGCTCCTTAAGGCCCAGGTCCTTTATTACTCTTATAAAACCATTACCTACTGCGCCACCCACATTCAGGTGTCCTGACTCGTTGGGTGGCAGGATAACCTCTGTATTATTCACATAACCTTTTACTCTGGACATGCAATCGGAAGTAACAGTAATACCTCCTATAGGGCCATCTCCCTGTATCTGCAGGGTGGTCAGGTCCTTGTCACCCTTGCTCATAGCTCCCATCATGGCTACAGCAGTAAGGCTTCTGCCCAGTGCCGCTGTACAAATAGGTGCTGTATTGTGATACTGTCTGGCCTTTTCTACCAGCCCTCTGGTAGTAGCTGCGAAAAATCTGACCTGGTCATTGGCTGCCGTACCACGAATAATATAATCATTTGCCATAATATTTACCGTCCTGTTTCTTTTCTCTGGCTATATAATAAACTCTCTGGGAGTCTTCCTTTGGTGCATCGTGAGTCATGGCATCATATACTGCCACAAATTCCATGCCCGCCATTTCTATAAGGCGTCTCATTGTATCAATATCATAGGCTTTTTGCAAGTGGGTTTCCTGTACCCTTTCATAAAGCTCCTCTTCATCCTCTTCATCTTCCGCCGGCAAACGGTTATAAATAGTGATATCGTACTCATTCTGCTTTTTCCCGGCATCATAATGGTTTTCCCAGATAAGAGTAGCATCCTCCCTGTTGTCTACAATAACGCGATTCCCCATCTCATGGGAAAAAGTGTAGTCGGTCTTCATATCGAATATAAGGACTCCACCTGCCTCTAAGTAGTTGTTGCAAAGCTTCAGCACTTTTAATATGTCCTTTTCATCGGTCAGGTAGTTCATGGAGTCGCATACCGACACAATGGCATCCACTGTACCATAGAGCTCGAATTCCCTCATGTCCTGATTGAGAAAAAGAATGCCCTGGGCCTCCTCCATATGCTCGTACATAGCTATTTCCAGCATTTCCGGCGACATGTCCACTCCTATCATATCAAAGCCCTTTTCTTTAAGGCGTCTGGTCATGCTGCCTGTACCGCAGCCCAGCTCGCAGACCAGTCCGCTATCTACTCCCTGCTCATGTAAAAGCCTGGTCAGATAGTCTGCCCACCGGTCATAGGGTATATTATCCATAAATTTTTCGTATACGTATGCAAATCCTGTATATGCTTCCATTACATTTCCTTTTCTACCCGATTTTCCTGATATATCCCCGCTATTATATCGTCAGCTTCATTTTAAGTCAATAAACCTCCGATAAAGCAAAGCTTAAGTAACTTACCAATTCTTTAGCTTTTTAATCCTTGTAGCCCATGTCTAATCGTGGTAGAATGTGTCGTGTGTCAGGGGGACGTATCTGTTTGTCACATTTGTGTCAGGGGGACGTATCTAATT